>USLC01000169.1 GCA_900555375.1 uncultured Eubacteriales bacterium | reverse complement strand
CAGCTTCCGCCGATGCCGCCGTATGTGCGCTTGACGGCGTGAACTATTTAACGAATGACGGCGACCTTGAAAGGCTTTTCCGCCGCGTTGCCGAATATTTAAACAAGGGCGGATTTTTTATATTTGACTTAAATTCTGAATACAAAATGAAAAACATTCTTGACGAAAACTCTTTTGTATATGACGATGACGATGCCTACTGTGTATGGAGCAGTTCCTATGACGAAGAGGACAAAATCTGTTCATTTTACATCGACTTTTTTATAAAGTCAAAGGGCGGCTTGTACAGAAGGGGCGAGGAATATCAGGAAGAGCGTGCGTACTCGCCCGATGAAATAAAAGCCGCCGCCTGCGCGGCAGGGCTTGAGCTTGCGGGCTGCTTTGACGACAGAACGCTGAACGCCCCGCACGAGGAGTCGGAGCGCATTTTTTACGTACTTAAAAAACCATAAAAAATATACTATGCGCGAAAACACATTTTTTATCAAAAAATCTTGAATTTTATGGATAAATGGTGTATAATGTAAATTGTCGGAGCAATCCGATGTTAAAGGTAAGACTGAAAACAGTATAAAACTGCGGCGGTTATGCCATCATCTCCAAGAAAGGAGGTGATAGCTTATGGGAAATGAATACATAATTTATTTTATGATTATTCTTTTACTTTTAGTAATTACCATAAAAAAATAACACGCCCCTGACAAAGCCGTGTTATTTTGATAAAAATACGTCTTTGGCATAACCGTTTGAGGTCTTGCCTTTTTCTGTTATTATTATACATCCGAAAATCGTTTTTGTCAACCGCTTGGCGAAAATTTTTATAAATTTATAAACAAAAAATCTTGAATTTTATGGATAAATGGTGTATAATGTAAATTGCCGGAGCAATCCGACAGGCAGTTCGGGAATGAACATTCCGTGGACGGCTCGCCCCAACCCCATTACATAATGGAAAGGGGGTGTTGCTTATGGGAAAGACTGTACTCAGAACATTGTTTTTTACAATTATCTTTCTGATAGTTTTTACTATAAAAGCAAGTTAGTCGCCCACACCGTCAAATGTAACGACTAACTTTTTCGTAATAATTTTGGCGAGCCGTTCAAGCGAACTGCCTTTTTCTATTATCATTATACATCCGCAAATCGGTTTTGTCAACCGTTTGGCTTAAAATTTGATAAATTTATAAACAAAAAGCTGCCTTTTTATCCGTAGGATATTTAATTTATTCCTCTTCCTCTGCCTCATCATCAAGAATCGATGTACAGTACGGGCATCTTGTCGCATTTATGTCAATCTCAGACATACAGTAGGGGCACTTCTTTTCCGTCTCTTCTTCATCATCTTTTTTGTGAAGCGAAGCAAGCTTGTTAAGCGTCTTTACCATCACAAAGATTACAAAAGCCATAATGATAAAGTTAATTACCTCTGTTATAAAAGAGCCGTACTGAATCGACACGCCCATAATATTCAGCGAAAGACCGTTAAAATTTTCCTTTGCGAACAGCCCGAGTATCGGCGAGATAATGTCGGTAACAAGCGAATTTACTATCTTCTGAAAGGCTCCGCCGACAATAACACCGACAGCAAGGTCGATTACGCTTCCGCGCATTGCAAACTCTTTAAATTCCCGAAAAAACTTTTTCATAGTCTACTCTCCCATTCAATTATTCGTATATTTCCACAAAATCCCTGCCGTCAACCTCGGCAAAACCAACCTTTATGCTTTCAAGGTGCGAAGTGGGGATATTCTTGCCCACATAGTCGGCGCGAATCGGAACCTCTCTGTGACCCCTGTCAACCAACACGGCAAGCTGTATTTTTGACGGTCTGCCAAAGGCAATCAGCGCGTCAAGCGCCGCCCGCGCCGTTCTGCCCGTGCAGATAACGTCATCGGTTATTATTACCGTTCTGCCCGTGATATCGCACGGCATTTGGCTTTTGTCGCTATGCTCTTTTTTTATCTTTGCGTCTATATCGTCGCGGAACATAGTTATGTCAAGCACCCCCACGGGCACTTTAACCGTCTCGTCAATCTTTTGGCGGATACACTCGGCAAGTCTTTTTGCAAAGGGAACGCCTCTTGTTCTGACCCCAACCAGCACAATGTCGTCAAGCGCCTCGTTGCGCTCTGAAATCTCGTGAGCTATCCTTGTTATGGCTCTGTTCATTGTCTTTTCGTCATATAATTCAGCTTTAAACTTCATACGCACCACCGGTCTTAATTAATAAAATTAAGGGCTGCCGCACAGGCTGCCGCTTTCGGCGGCTTTGGCAACCCTTTTAAATATCGTTATTAAGTATTGTTATATTTTTATCGGATTATACTTCAAAGTTAACCGAGGTATCACCCTGAAGATCCTTGCCGAACTCATAGTCCTTACCGGGAAGAACCGCGTTAAGAATGATTCCGACAAGTGCGGCAACCGCAAGACCTGTAAGGCTGATTGTTGCCGAGCCGACGGTAAAGCTTATCGCTCCCGCTTCGCTGTAGTTGATTCCGATTGAAAGAACAAGGATAAGAGCGGCAATTATAACGTTTCTTGACTTTGTAAAATCAACCTTGTTTTCTACAACGTTTCTTACACCAACCGCCGAAATCATACCGTAAAGAACCAGAGAAACACCGCCTACCGTAGCTGTGGGCATACAGCCGATAATAGCTGCAAACTTCGGGCTGAAGGAGAACAGTACTGCAAAGCAGGCTGCAAGGCGGATAACCATGGGGTCATATACTCTTGTCAGAGTTAAAACACCGGTATTCTCACCGTAGGTTGTGTTAGCAGGTGCTCCAAACAGAGAAGCAAGCACCGTAGCAAGACCATCCCCCAGCAGGGTTCTGTGAAGTCCGGGGTCCTTGATATAATTTATGCCAACCGTAGAGGAAATCGCAGAAATATCACCGATATGCTCTACCATGGTAGCCAGAGCAATGGGAATAATCGTAATCGCTGCCGTAATCATCAGAGA
>USLC01000168.1 GCA_900555375.1 uncultured Eubacteriales bacterium | reverse complement strand
TAAAAGAGGAATAAAATTTTAATTTATGAAAACACTACCGATAAATAAAGGTTTATCGGGAGGCAGAGAATGAAGTATACAAATAAAGAATATCAAGAGTATCTTAATGAAAAGTCACCTAACAGCACTTTGCTTAAAGACGTGCTTTGGGCGTTTGCAATTGGGGGACTGATATGTGTTATCGGTCAGGCAATATTTGATATCTATAAAAATGCGGCGGGCCTTGATGAGGACTTGGCGCGTACTGCCGTAAGCGTTACGATGGTGTTTGTCGGCGCGTTTTTAACGGGAATAGATGTCTACGGAAGGATAGCCAAATATGCGGGCGGCGGAACGCTTGTGCCGATTACCGGGTTTGCAAACGCCATTGTTTCACCGGCTATGGAATTTAAAAAAGAGGGGCTTGTGCTTGGGCTTGCGTCAAAAATGTTTGTTATAGCGGGACCCGTTTTGGTTTACGGAATAACTGCCTCGGCTGCGGTTGGGGTCATATATTGGATAATGTCACTTTTCGGCGGAGGCGGAATATGAGTAAAAAATGCGGCAGACAGACAGTAAGAATAGACAATGTTAAGATTAAATCGGCAGCGGCAATAGTGGGCGAGAAAGAGGGCAGTGGACCGCTTACACAATACTTTGACATTGTGCTGCCCGATAACGAATGGAACGAAAAAACGTGGGAGAAAACAGAAAGCAAGATGCAGAGAGAGGCTATACGCCTTGCGGTGCAGAAGTCAAAACTTTCGCTTGACGATATGGACAGAGTTTTTTCGGGAGACTTGCTGAACCAATGTATAGGTGCGGGCTTTGGACTGCGCGGGCTTGAAATTCCGTTTTACGGAATTTACGGAGCGTGTTCGACTATGATAGAGGGGATAAGCCTTGCGTCTATGCTGATAGACGGCGGATTTGCCGAACACGCCGCGGCGGCGACGTCAAGTCACTTCTGTACGGCAGAAAGACAGTACAGAACTCCTCTTGAATACGGCGGTCAGCGCACACCGAATTCTCAGTGGACGGTTACGGGCGCTGCCGCGGCGGTGCTTGAAAGCGAACCGGTCAGCGGCGATATAAGGGTTACGCATCTCACCGCGGGGAAGATAGTGGATATGGGTATAAAAGATGCAAATAATATGGGCGGAGCAATGGCTCCTGCCGCGTATGATACAATAAAAGCTCATTTTTCAGAGCTGAATATAAAACCCGACGATTATGATATGATTATTACGGGAGATTTGGGTAAAGTGGGCTCGGAAATTCTGACCGAGCTTCTTGCCCGCGACGGTATCGATATATCACAGAATTATAAAGACTGCGGATGTATGATTTATAATGCCGAAGAGCAGGATGTTCACGCCGGGGCCAGCGGCTGCGGCTGCATAGGAACGGTTCTTTGCGGATATTTTTTTGACAGAATGAGGAACGGAAAGATAAAGAAGCTTTTGGCAGTAGGCACGGGAGCGTTGCTCAGCCCCACATCTATGCTTCAGGGTGAGTCGGTGCCGGGAATAGCGCACGCTGTCTCGTTTGAAGTAAAAAGCGGAGGTGAAGGTCAGCAATGATGAGCTATATAAACGCGTTTTGGGTAGGAGGACTGATATGTGCCGCGGCACAGGTTTTAATTGATAAAACAAAGCTTACCCCCGGAAGAATACTTGTTGCATTTGTGGTGACGGGCGTAATACTCGGCGGCTTTGGAATATATGACAAGCTTGTCGGGTATGCGGGCGCGGGGGCGACCGTGCCGATTGTCGGGTTTGGAAATGTTCTTGCCAAGGGTGCGATAAAAGGGGTAAGCGAGCACGGATTACTCGGCGCTTTGATGGGCGGAGCGGAAGCCGCTGCAGGAGGAATTTCGGCATCAATTGTTTTTGGATTTATTATTGCGCTAATCTTCAGCCCAAAGAGTAAGTAAGATATTTTAAGACTTTGATATTCAAAGCTGACCTTTCTATCAGAAAGGTCAGCTTTTTTATATGGCACTGTATGGCATTTGTTTTTAAAGTATAATCAAGATACAAATAAAAAACAGGAGGCATATAAATATGCAAAATCAAAATTATTCAGAAAACCGGTATCAAGGAAATGAAAGATATACAAATTACAGCGAAAACAGATGCAGAAGATGCGACCATAAGCTGAGCGACTCGACAAAGCTGTACGGACCATATTGTGCTCAGCTTCTCGGCCTGACTGAGAGAGGTATACCCGATGAAATGATTGACAGTTTGGAAGAGTATATGTACTCGGATAAAAATAAAAGCTTTGATACAGAGAGTGACCTGGGAGAACCGTCTTATTACATACATAATGCGGCTGCAAACTATTGGTTTAACAGCGGAGAGATAAAAACACGCGGACAGGATATTTTAAAGATTAACGGGTTGTCTCTTGACGATTTAAGCAGAAATCCCGAGCTGCTTAAAGAATATGTAGAAGACTTGGGAGGAATAAATACAAACAGCAGTTTAAATTCGTATCAGATATTGTATGGGGCGTGGGACAGACCGCCAATGGAATATATAAACGGTGGTATGGTATATAAGCCGACCGGAAATAACAGATATAACAATTATGAGTTTACCGATACCGATGCGCTTAACTATATGATTATGACAGGCGGTAATTCCAATATTGTACTGCAGTATCGTGATGTACAAAATATGACCGATTCTGAAGGTAACCCTGATATTGAGGGTATGAAAAACATAAGTGTAGAGTGGCAAGCTGATGTGATGAATAAGATGTTAAAAGCATACGAGATATTACTTCAATTCGGCTTTCCTGTGCAAAAGCCGAAGTTTTATGTCGGAGCGGTAGAGGGAATACCCGAAACCCTTGTCGGTATCAGAAAAGTTAGGAATGGCTCGGAGGTTAATGATTATGATTATGACAGAAATGCCGCAGAAAAGGGAATATTAGATTTGGTTCTGGATAAGCTTAAAGGCAACAGAGATGTTGTGGCAGGGGGGG
>USLC01000167.1 GCA_900555375.1 uncultured Eubacteriales bacterium | reverse complement strand
TGCCTCGCTAGGAGTTTTGTTCATTTTCCAGTTGCCAGCAATAATTTTCTTTCTTGCCATTTTCGTTCTCCTTTAGCTCTATATATTGTAATGTGGATCACAGACTATTTGTCGTTTGCTGCAGCTACTCCTGGAAGCTCTTTACCCTCTAAGAACTCTAAGGAAGCTCCACCACCTGTAGAAATGTGGGTCATCTTATCACCAAATCCAAGATTGTTTACTGCTGCTGCGGAATCACCACCACCGATGATGGTAACTGCATCTGACTCAGCTAATGCCTTTGCTACTGCAATCGTACCCTTTGCAAAGTTTGGCATCTCGAAACATCCCATTGGTCCGTTCCAAACAACAGTCTTTGCATCTTTTACAGCATTTGCAAATAACTCTGCTGTCTTTGGTCCGATGTCAAGTCCTTCCATATCAGCCGGGATTTCGTTTGCAGGTACGGTTTTAACTTCGATTTCAGCGTCGATAGGATTCGGGAAGTCTTTGGTAACAACCGTATCGATGGGCAGAAGAAGTGTCTTGCCGAGGTCTTTTGCCTTTTGCATCATCTCTTTGCAATAGCCGATTTTTTCATCATCGACCAATGACTTACCTACTTCGTAGCCGTTAGCCTTCATAAATGTATAAGCCATACCGCCGCCTATGATAAGTGTGTCGCACTTGTCAAGGAGATTGGATATAACGTTAAGCTTGTCTGCAACCTTTGCACCGCCGAGTATGGCAACCAGCGGACGAACGGGGTTGTCTATAGCGTTGCCGAGGAAGTCAAGCTCCTTGCCGAGAAGATAGCCTGCTGCGCAGGGGCTTAAGAACTCTGTAACGCCTACTGTCGAGCAGTGCGCGCGGTGAGCGCTTCCGAAAGCGTCGTTTACGAAAACTTCTGCAAGAGAAGCAAGCTCTTTGCTGAAGTTCTCTTCGTTTTTGGTCTCTTCTTTTCTGTATCTTGTGTTCTGAAGAAGAACAACATCGCCGTCATTCATAGCGGCAACAGCGGCTTTTGCCTGCTCGCCGACTACGTTGTCGTCTGCGGCAAACACAACCTCTTTACCGAGATGCTCTGACAGTCTCTTTGCAACGGGTGCAAGAGAAAGCTCGGGCTTAGGCTCGCCCTTGGGCTTGCCCATATGAGAGCAAAGAATAACTTTTGCTCCGTCGGCAATAAGCTTTTTAATTGTGGGAAGAGCGCCCTTGATACGGGTCTCGTCGGTGATTTTACCGTCTTTAATCGGAACGTTAAAATCGCAGCGTACAAGAACCTTCTTGCCCTTTACCGAAATGTCATCAATTGTTTTTTTGTTCATTTTGAATTCCTCCAAAAACTATAATTTAACTCTCCGTTGCCGGAGCTGATTTTATACAGGTTACAGTAAATTATTTTAAACATTGTTAACCACTTAACATTGTAACCTAATTTGCTAAATTTATCAAGTGCTTTGAAGAGATTTTTTTAACTTTTTACAATTAATTTATAATTTAGTATATGAAAGATAAAAAATTCGGCAAAAAACAATAATTTTTCAAAAAAGTCTTGATTTTTTTGAAAAGTATGGTATAATTAAATAGTTGTCTTTAGTGTTTAATAAACTTACAGTTAAAGCATCTTACACGGAGAGGTGGTCGAGATGGTTTAAGGCGCAGCATTGGAAATGCTGTGTGCGTTAATAGCGTACCGTGGGTTCGAATCCCATCCTCTCCTCCAAAATTAGGAAAACCGCCTGCTTTAGGCGGTTTTTGTTTTATCTTATCTGTCCGTTTCCGTAGACTATGTATTTTTCAGAGGTGAGGGATTTAAGACCCATAGGTCCCCTTGCGTGGAGCTTTTGCGTACTTATGCCGATTTCCGCACCGAAGCCAAACTCAAAACCGTCCGTGAATCGGGTTGAGGCATTGACATATACCGCGGCGGCATCAATCTCATCAAGGAATTTTTGTGATGCGGCATAGCTGTTGGTTATGATTGCTTCAGAGTGACCGCTGTTATATTTATTGATATGCTGTATCGCCTCATCAATGCCGCTTACGATTTTTATGCCGATTTTTAAATCAAGATATTCGGTATACCAATCATCCTCGCTTGCGGGAGAGGCAATGTCAAACGCCTTGCACACGGTCGCGTCGCCCACTATACTTACCCCGCGCGAGGTAAGAGCGGGCACGATAATATTCAGAAAGTCATCGGCGATTTCTTTATCTATAAGAAGCTTTTCTTCGGCATTGCAGACGGAGGGACGCTGAGTTTTTGCATTGATAACAATATTTTTTGCCATCTCCAAATCCGCGCTTTTCTCCACATAAACGTGACAGTTTCCCGTGCCTGTTTCGATTGCGGGAACGGTGGCGTTTTCAACCACAGCGCGTATCAGCCCTGCTCCGCCGCGCGGAATTATCACATCAAGATATTCGTTAAGCCGCATAAGAGCGGTTGCGCTTTCGCGGCTTGTATCTTCGACAAGATTTATGCTGCCGATGGGAAGCCCCGCGGCATAGCCCGCGTTTTGCATAACGGTGCAGATTGCGCGGTTTGATGCAAAAGCCTCTTTCCCGCCGCGGAGGATTACGGCGTTGCCCGCCTTTATGCAAAGACCCGCCGCGTCGGCGGTTACATTGGGGCGTGCCTCGTACACCATAGCCACCACGCCCAACGGCACGGAAACCTTTCGGATAAGCAAACCGTTTTCTAGTGTTCGCTGCTCTAAGATCTTGCCTGCGGGATCGTCGAGCGAAGCAAGGCTTTCAAGGGCAGATGCCATACCCTCAATACGGCCCTCATCCAAGAACAAACGATCAATCAGCGAGTCTTTCGTTCCTGCTTTTCGGGCCTCAGCACAATCGACCGCGTTTTCTGCGCAGATAAGCGCTGCTTCTTTACGGAGGGCAGCTGCCATTGCAAACAACGCCTTGTTCTTCAGCTCGGTAGAGGCTTTCGCCATAGCAGCGCTGGCAACCTTGGCCCTCTGCGCCGCAACCTGTGCTTCACTCATTCGAACACCACCAAT
>USLC01000166.1 GCA_900555375.1 uncultured Eubacteriales bacterium | reverse complement strand
CGCAAACGAGCTGTCGGACAAAATCGGGATTCCCGCCGATATACTTCGGGCAATGATTTTTACATTTATACGTGCAAGCGTGCACTATTCTCTCTTCGAGGATGATTTATATCTTAAAGAACAGCTTAAATTGTTAAAAATGTGCATAAAAATGTACTTAGAGATAAATGGCAAATAAGGAGGAAAATTTAAAATGAAAACAAAAAAGCTTTTATCATTCATTATATCACTGGCAATGTTTTTGTCGATTTTACCTATAAACCATATCTCTGTTTCCGCCGCGTCTTTTGACGGGGGCAGCGGAACAGAGGCAGACCCTTATACGATTGCTACTCTTGATCAGCTAAAGTCGTTTCGCGATGACGTAAACAATGGTAATGACTATAGCGGTAAATATATAGAGCTTACGAAAAGTATTAACCTTGGCGGAAGTAATAAAAACCAATGGACGCCTATAGGCGGATTCAATCGATTTCATGGCACATTTGACGGAGACGGAAATCAAATTACAGGTCTTTATATAAATCATACAACATTTGAAGATGGTAGATATATGGGGTTTTTCGGCTCTTCGTACGGCACGATAAAAAATCTTGAAGTCAGCGGAGAGGTTATAGGATATTCTGCCGTGGGCGGTATTGCCGGAGGAAATAGTGGAACAATAGAAAATTGTCGCAGCAATGTTAGTGTTACGGGAAGCGGCGGACAAACCGGCGCTTCCCGCATTGGGGGCATTGTGGGACAAAACTCAGGTTATGTCAGAAACTGCTATAATACCGGCAGCGTTATAGGAAATAGTGAGTTTGGCAGTATTGTAGGAGGTCATTTGGACGGCAAGATAGTAAATTGTTATTATTTAAGCGGCACGGCAAGCGGCGGCGTGGATGGCAAGGATAACGGAACAGCTGCAAAAACCGAAAAGGAGTTTAAAAACGGTTCTGTCACATATCTTCTGCAGAGCGGACAGCCTGAGCAGGTATGGGGTCAGCGGTTGGGAACGGATAATTATCCGGCTTTAACCGGCGATTCTTCGGCTATAAAGGTTTGTAAGGTATCGTTTATGATAAAAGACAGCTCTGCCGCAGGCGGGTATAAAGAATATGCGGCGGCATATGGCAACAAAGGAAAATGGGTTTATGAGTTCCCCGACAATCCTGCTACCGCAAGTGCGTACGTATTTCGCGGGTGGACTAAGTCTAAGGACTCTATTGATATATTTGGACGATATGATGAAATACCCTCGGCTCAGGATATGACGGTATACGCTGTGGAAGATGAAAGAACAGCAGGGACTAATGAAAGCGGCGATATAAAGCTTACGCAGAGAGAATATACTGAAATTGATTTAAATAAATTCGTTAAGAATCAGTCCGGAGCGACTAAAAACTTTAGCTTTACTCTTTCTGACAGCACTCTTCCGGACGGACTTACTTTAACCAACGGAGTTATCTCGGGTGCGCCGAAAAGTGCGGGGAAAAGTACGGTTAAATACAAAGTGAAAAATAATGGCTATGTGCTTATGTCAGCGTATGATGAGACCACAAGTGAAATCACACTTAATCTTGATGTAGGTCTTCAGGGTGACGGCACAAGCGATAATCCATATAAGATATGGGATTTGTCATCAATTACATACCTGCGGGACGCTGTCAACAACGGCAATAATTATAGCGGCAAGTATATAAAGCTTATGGCAGACATTAACCTTGGCGGAAGCGAAAGCAACCAATGGACGCCGATAGGGTCGCAAAGTGTACAGTTTGGCGGTAAATTTGACGGAAGCGGACACAAAATCACGGGGCTTTACATAAATAATTCCAATATGCATCAAGGCTTGTTCAGCTACTTAAATAACGGCGGCGAAGTGAAAAGCCTCAGCATCAGCGGTACGGTTACCGCAAAATCAAATGTCGGCAGTATTGTCGGATACAACGGCGGGAATATAGAAAATTGTTTCAGCGATGTAACTGTTACAGGTACAGGTACCTATATCGGTGGTATTGCCGGATATAACTCTGATGGCACAATCAAAAATTGTGTCAATGTTGGCAAAGTAAGCGGAAGCGGTATGCTCGGCAGTATTGTCGGTGGTGTGAGTGTTTGGTATGTAAACAACAACTGCTATTATCTCAAAGGCACGGCAACCAATGGCGTAGGCGGAGGTACAGGAGGCGGAGGAGATAGAGGAATATCAGCGAGAACTGTAGACGAGTTCAAAAGCGGTTATATTGCGTATAGTCTGCAAAACAAACAGTCCGACTCATCCAAACAGGCTTGGGGGCAAACTATTTCAGGGGCGAATAAAGACGATTATCCTGTCCTTACAAGCGATGCTGCAAAAAAGGTTTACCGGATAAGATTTATGGCGAATAACGAGGGCGAGGGCAACTATAACACACATTCGACAGCCTATTCCAACAATGGCGGCACGGTTGCTTTGCCATCACACACTTCCGATAAATTCAGGGGCTGGTCAGAGAGAGTAAACGGTTCAAAGCTCAGCGGCGGTTTTGTTACCGCCACAAATGCTGATAAAGATTTTTACAGCCTTTGGAAGGTGGGCGTTACCTTTAAAGTAAGCGACACAAATTACGTCTACAAAACGGATACCCCGCGTGAAATCACGGTTGATCCATCGATAACGGCTATACCGAAGAGTGATATTTCGGTTAAATATTATACGGTAGACGAAAACGACGGAAACTTAAAATCCACAACACCGATTCAATCTGCAATAACCGTAGGCAAATACTTATATGTAATTGACATTACAGGCAGCAGCGCAGACGAGTATTATATTAAAAGAAAATACGCGGCTGCGAATACTAACCTGCCCAATTTATCAGAGTTTGATAATATCGGCTATATGTATATCAGCGCCACGACAGAGCAGCAAGACGTATTTTCTATCGAGGATATCCCCGAAAGCGTATACTACGGCGACAGCTTTACGGTTTCTCCCTATGGGGCAAGCGGAACCGTAACATATGAGATAACCGACGGC
>USLC01000165.1 GCA_900555375.1 uncultured Eubacteriales bacterium | reverse complement strand
AGAGACGTGTCTGTATATGTGACTGTTTTTATGGAATTTGTCATCTTTGGGATGCTTTTCATTTTGGTATACTTTTTAATCAAAAAGCTTGTTGTTGACAATATGGCAAAGGTTAACAGTTCGCTTTCGGAAATCACGGGCGGAAATCTTGACGTTGTGGTTGACGTACGCGGAAATACGGAGTTTGCCTCTCTGTCGGACGATATTAACTCGACCGTGGTGACATTAAAGCGTTACATTGCCGAGGCAGCGGCAAGAATAGATAAAGAGCTTGAATTTGCAAGGACGATTCAGCATTCCGCCATTCCGAACGTGTTTCCTCCGTATCCCGAGCGCAAGGAGTTTGACATTTATGCCTCAATGGAAACCGCGAAGGAGGTAGGCGGCGACTTTTACGATTTTTATTTTGTGGGCGAGAACAAATTTGCATTTCTTGCCGCGGATGTGTCGGGCAAGGGAATACCTGCCGCTATGTTTATGATGACGGCAAAAGCGGTTATAAAGGGCTATGCCGAATCGGGCAAGTCCCCCGGCGAGGTCTTTACAATAGCCAACAAAAAACTTTGCGAGAACAATGACGCGGGTATGTTTGTTACCGCGTGGATGGGAGTTGTAAATCTAAAAACGGGGCTTATTGAATTTGCAAACGCGGGGCACAATCCGCCGCTTGTACGGCGCGGCGACGGCAGGTTTGAATATCTTAAAACTTATCCCGGGTTTGTGCTTGCCGGAATGGAAAATATCAAATACAGGAATAATGAGTTTTATCTGAAGCCGGGCGATGAAATATATCTTTATACGGACGGCGTGACAGAGGCAGCCGACAGCGAAAACAGACTTTACGGAGAAGAAAGACTTATTGAGCTTTTAAATTCGCTTGGAGATGTTTCGCCCGAAGAGCTTTGCCGAGAGGTTAAGAACGATATCGAAAGCTTTGTCGGCGGAGCGCAGCAGTTTGACGATATCACAATGGTCAGCTTTAAGTATAACGGAGGGATGCGAAATGCAGGAAATAACTGTTAGCGCGGCGGCGGTCAATATAGAAAAAGTAACGGATTTTGTTAATAAACAGCTTGACTCGTATTCGTGCCCGCAAAGGGCAAAGGCGCAGATTGACGTCGCAATAGACGAGATTTTCGGAAACATTGCGCAGTATGCGTACACCGCGGGTGAGGGTGCGGTTACTGTCCGCGCCGAGGTCTGTGAAGAGTCTTTTTCAGTCATTCTGACATTTTGCGACAGCGGAAGGCCTTATAATCCCCTGGAGGCGGCAGAGCCCGACACCTCTCTTTCGGCAGAAGAACGTACAGTTGGCGGACTGGGGATTTTTATGGTGAAGCATACAATGGACGAGATTGCTTACGAATATAAAAACGGACAGAATGTTTTAACGGTAAAAAAAGCTTTGAGAAAGGAAGTGACAGCTTGAAAGAAGAGCTTTTCAGAAAAAAGAGCCTTGAAAGAATTTCTTCGCCCGAGAGAACAGACGAATACATAAAGGCGGTAAATGTGAATTTGTGGACGGTTGCCGCGGCGTGCTTCCTCGTGCTTTCGGGACTTTTGCTTTGGGGAATTTTCGGCAGAGTTCCGTTCTCGGTGAAAGCGGTGACGGTTTGCCGCGGAGGCGAGGCGATATGCTATGTCGCAGAAAGCATATCGGAGGATGTTTCGGGCGAAACGGATTTTTGCATTGACGGAAAAACTTTTTACAGGGAATATTCTTCAGATATTCCGCAAAAGGCGGTGGGAGCAATGCCCGATTATGCGGCGCATATAGCGGGATATGATGAAAACGAGTGGGTATATGCCGTAAAGCTGAATGCCGATACGGCGGATTTAGCCGACGGAATATACGAAACGGAGGTTATAACCGCATCCGTTTCGCCTTTATCCCTTCTGATGAATTGAGTAAGCCGAGTGAATTGAGGTATGTCGGATGCGTAAACAAAAAAAGAAAAAAATATATGTAAGCGTTCCCGTGATTATGCAGCTTGAAACACCCGAGTGCGGAGCCGCCTGTCTTGCAATGGTGCTGGCGTTTTATAAAAAATGGCTGCCGCTTGAAGAGGTAAGGCGCGGCTGCGGAGTTTCGAGAGATGGCTCTAACGCAAGAAATATTATGCTTGCCGCACAGAATTACGGTCTTGAAGCAAAAGCGTATCGGTTTGAGCCGCAGGATATAAAAGAGAGCGTAAACTTTCCGTGTATCGTGCATTGGAACTTTAACCACTTTGTTGTGCTTTGCGGCTTTAAAGGCGGCAAGGCGTTAATCAACGACCCCGCAAGAGGTAAAATATGGGTGTCGGAAAATGAGTTTGATGAGGCGTTTACGGGTGTTTGTCTGTGCTTTGAGCGCGGCGCCGACTTTGAAAAATCAGGCAGACGGCTGAGCGTTTTTGAATTTGCAAAAGAGAGGCTTAAAGGCTCGGGAACGGCAATTGCCTTTATTATTGCCGCGGCGTTTTTGGCATCTGTTGCGGAAATAATAAGCTTATCGTTTTCGGGGGCGTTTGCCGATTTTATATTAAGCGGCAACGGCGGCAGATATCTGACCGCGTTTATCGCGCTTTTGTGCACAGTCGGCATTGTGTGGGCGGCGATACTCGGCGCAAAGGAAGCGGGAGCACTTAAAATTAACGGAAAGTTTGCCGCTTGCAGCTGCAGCACGTTTATGTGGAAGGTGCTGCATATGCCGATGGAATTTTTTTCGCAGAGAATGGCGGGCGATATCCAGGAAAGAATGGTATCGGGCAGCAGTATTGCCTTTTCGCTTATAAATATTTTTGCGCCGATTGTTCTGGATGCGGCAATGCTTGTACTTTACCTTGCGATAATGCTTAAATACAGCGTGGGATTAACGCTTATCGGTATAGCAAGCGTGTTTATAAACATTCTTTTGTGCGGATATGCGACAAAAAAGCGTACAAATATTCTACGGGTTATGCTGCGTGACGAGGGTAAGCTTGCCGGTATCACCGTATCGGGAATAGAAATGATTGAGACGA
>USLC01000164.1 GCA_900555375.1 uncultured Eubacteriales bacterium | reverse complement strand
TAAAGAAAATTATGGCGAAGTAATTAACAAAGCTGTTATGCACACACCCGATACCATATGGTCATTGCCCGAGCTTATGTGGATAAAGAATAACGAACCCGAAAACTGGCAGAAAACAAAACGAATTATGTTTGCAAAAGACTACGTAAGACATTGCCTTACGGGTGATTATGTTACGGATTATATTGAGGCAGAAGGTTCTATGATGTTTGACATAAATAAGATGGAGTGGAGCGTGGAGCTTTGCGGAATCCTTGATTTGGATACAAGCATTATGCCAAAAATCATTAAACCGACAGATATAACGGGCAGGGTTACGGCTCGGGCGGCTTCATTCAGCGGCTTGGCAGAGGGCACGCCCGTGATTTGCGGAACAACCGACACTGTTATGGAAGTGTTTGCCGCAGGAGCGGTAAGCAAAGGACAGATGACGCTTAAGCTTGCCACTGCGGGCAGAATATGTGTTGTTACGGATAAACCGTATCCCGATAAAAATCTAATAAATTATTCGCATATAGCGGATGGGCTTTTTTACCCCGGCACGGCAACAAAATCGTGTGCGGCTTCATATCGGTGGTTCAGAGATACATTCGGCGGAGACTATGCAGAGCTTGACAGTATGGCAAGTGAAATCCCGATAGGTGCGGACGGACTTGTTTTTCACCCGTACTTAAACGGAGAGATTACCCCGTACGGAAACCCAAAGCTGTGTGCCGATTTTGTGGGTGTGCGCGCGATGCATACAAAGGCGCATTTTACACGTGCGGTGCTTGAAGGTGTGGCGATGTCTATGCTTGATTGTATGAAAGCACTTGAGGACATAAATATAAGCCACCTGAATAGTGCGGCAATCATAGGCGGCGGGGGTAAAAGCCCTCTCTGGAGGCAGATGATATCCGACGCGCTTAATATCACTCTTGTTGAGATGAAGTATGCGGATTCCTCGTTTGGCTCGGCTATGCTCGCAGGGGTTGCGGCAGGGGCTTTTGACAGTCTGCAAGGCACTGTAAAAGCGTGCAATGAGGTTGTTTCAAAAACAACGCCTTCTCTTGAGAACAACGAAAAATACAAATGTGTTTTTGAAAAATATAAGGCTGTTCAAAAAGCTTTGGAGAGCGTATATAACAATTATTAAATATTTGGCTGAATAATATATCCGCACAGACTGCGCACAATTTTATTCAGCCTTTTTTGAAAGGAAAAGGCTATACGATGAAAGTAATTGTATGTGTAAAGATATGCGGCAGCGAGATTAATCCATTTGACGAGGCGGCTTTGGAGTTTGCCCTTTCGATGTCAGATGACGTTACGGTTTTGTCTATGGGGCCAAAAAGCGCGGAGGACGCATTAAAGCCTTTAACAAGATTGGGCTGTAAAACAGTTCTTATATCAGATAAAATTTATGCGGGCTCTGATACTCTGGCAACGGCATATATTTTGTCACAGGCAGTTAAAAAACTAAAGTTTGACATAATAATTTGCGGCAGACAGAGCATAGACGGAGACACCGCACAGGTGGGGCCTATGCTTGCGCAGAATCTGGGCATTTCTCTTGTTACAAATGTTATTGAACTTAAGACAGAGGAAAATAGTATAACGGCCGTAACGCGCGGCGGAACGGAAGATGTAAAAATTCCTGTCTTGATGACGGCTGAAAGATGCCGCACTCTGCGATTTCCGAGTATTTTTTCAAAACAGGGTAATGTTGAGGTGTGGAATAACGAAAAAATCGGATGCATTCCCGAAAGATGCGGCATAAACGGCTCGCCGACGCGTGTTCTTGAAACATTTGAGAACAAAAGCGGCCGCCGACATTGCAAGTTTATTTCGTTTGATGAGCTTTTTCCGCTGATAGAAAGTATTAAAAAGATGTCGGATACGGATAAAAACGAGGTCAAAAAAGATGAGCGCCCGCGTGCAAAGTTTAAAAATGTTTGGGCGGTCGGACAGAAGGCGGCAGAGGCGGCAGAAAATATAGCCCAAAGCGTAACGGTTTTGGAAGAAATTCCGCCCGAAAGAGTAGCGGTAGCAGCGGCTGAAAAAAAGCCCGAAGTTATTTTGTGGAACGCTGACGCGTGGGGCAGAAAAAATGCGCCGATTGCGGCGGCAATTTTAAAGACGGGGCTGTGTGCCGACTGTACCTCACTTGAGACGGACGGAGAGACGTTATATATGTATCGCCCCGCGAGAAGCGGAAGTGTGACGGCAAAGATAAAATGCCTGACAAAGCCGCAGATGGCAACTGTCAGAACGGAATCGGACAGCGCCGACATAATCGTTTCGGGCGGAAGAGGGGTGTATAATAAACTGACAGAGCTGACAGACTTTGCAAAAGAGATAGGAGCAGAGCTTTGCGCGTCAAGAGGGCTTGTTGATATGGGCGCGGTGCCGTATGACAGACAGGTCGGTCTTACCGGTAAAAATGTCGCGCCTAAGATTTATATTGCCGTAGGCATAAGCGGAGCGGTTCATCACACCTGTGCGATAGAACAAAGCAAAGTAATTATAGCCGTAAACCCCGACAGAAACGCGCGTATATTTGACTATGCCGATTACGGAATTGTAAAAAAGTTTTAGATGGTTAATATTAGTTATCCGAAAAAACATAATCGGGGCTGTATGTCATACAGCCCCGATTAGTGTTAAATTAAGCTGTTACGGCTTAAATACAAGTGTTGAAATCGACTTCGGCAGAAGCTCTGCATACCACCATTTGTTATTATAATAATACTGTGCCTGACGCTTGAAGTCGGTCGAGTTTACCATAACAACAACGTGACTTCCGTCAGGATTGTCGGCAACAACCGTATCAATCGGGATTCTTGTTCCCCAAGGGAAGCCTATAAGGCACGAGTAATCCTCGCTCAGCTTAGCCGAATAGATTTTAGCGCCGCGCTGAATATACTTTGAAAAATGCTTAAACGCGTGATACTGACCGCTGTATGACAGCTCGCCCGTTTGCGAGTTGAGTGTTGCAAGACCGCCGCAGGGGAATGGACCGATGTTCGGG
>USLC01000163.1 GCA_900555375.1 uncultured Eubacteriales bacterium | reverse complement strand
CTATTCCCTGCGCTGCGTCAACCACCAAAACCGCCCCCTCACAAGCAGCAAGACTTCTTGATACCTCGTAGTTAAAGTCTACGTGCCCCGGGGTATCGATAAGGTTCAGCTCATACTCGCTTCCGTTTTTTGCTTTATACATAAGCTTGACGGCTCTTGCCTTTATCGTGATTCCGCGCTCGCGCTCTAAATCCATATTGTCAAGAATCTGCTCTTGCATCTCACGCTTGGTCAGGGTTCCCGTAAGCTCTAAAATTCGGTCGGCAAGGGTACTCTTTCCGTGGTCTATATGTGCAATTATCGAAAAATTCCGTATATTGTCGCGATAGCTTCCCATCGTTCTTCCTCCTAAATCAATCCGTTGTCTTATAGTATTTTATCATAAAGTCAAAGTATTTTCAAGATATATTTCAATAGCCCAGAACCACTCTGCCCGCCGCAAGTATGACGGGCATGGTAAATGCCGAAAGTATCGTGGTAATAACAACCGCTGCGGCGCTTCTGCGATAATCGCCGCCGCACAGCTGAGACATCATACTTACCGCGGTTGCCGCCGGGGTGACCGAGCATATAAGCGCCACAATGCGCATATCCTCTGTCATAGGGATAAATCTTATTATCGGAAGCATAACCACCGGGACAAGCAGAAGTTTAACCGCCGACAGCTTGTAAAAGCAGGGCTCTGTAAGCGCCTGCTTTAAGTCGGTCTGTGCCAGAAGTCCGCCGAGGACTATCATCGCAAGCGGAGTGTTAAGTGACGACAGCGACTCAACCGCACCGAAAATATATTCCGGCAGCTTAATGGGTGAGAAAAACAAAATAAGTCCAAGAACAACCCCTATCATTCCGGGGTTAAAAAAGATTTTCTTTGCCGAGATTTTCTCTTTCGGCTTTAAAAGCTTAAGACCGTATGTCCATTGAATAATCGTAAGCAAAATAACGTTGGTCGCACCGTAGAATATTCCGTACTCTCCGGCAAGCGCCTGCATAAGCGGAAATGCCAAAAAGCCGTTATTCGGCAGAAATACACATAGTTTATCCTCCGGCTCTGCGTTGCCTTTTTTATATACAATCTCTGAAATTACAATCGAAATCACATATGTCAGCGCCGATATTCCAAACATTTTAACCCAGTTGACAAACAGCCGCATCTCAAACGCGCGCTGAAACGATGACATAAGAATCAGCGGTGTTACCACTTTAAGCAGAAGCACCGACATATCGTATATTCCCGTTTCGCTGAGCATCTTAAGCTTATACATCGCATAGCCTACAAGCACCATCAAAAACATAATCACTATCTGTCCGCCGACAGTTAAAAAATATTCAATCAAAACATATCCCTCTCACCGCAAATAATCTTTGTATGTAAAAACATATACTATGATATCAAAAAAGGCAGAGTATTTCAATAAAAATACACTTTTTTATTCCATTTTCTGCATTATTTATAAAATTATACGAAAGGGATATATGTTATGTTGTGGCATTTGGCTTTTACTTCATCGCCTTGTCAAGAATTTTCGCCGCGCTTTTTGAATGAGGTCGCAAGTACCTTCCAAGCATATACAATGCATCCGTATCGCCCGGCTTTATGTAATTCACCTTCTCCTCGCAGGACAGAGTAATCTTAAAGCCCAACTGTTTAAGCGGAGCATAAGAGGCATCACAGACGCTTCCGAAGGGATACGCAAAAAGCTGAGGGGTATAACCGAGATGGTCCTCTATCTCATCCTGAAGCTTGCCGATATCGGAATATATATACTCTGCATACGCCGTCTCTGATTCGCCCTTCTTCTTTTTTGTGCCGTTTCTGCCCTCTCCCGTTGTATGAGAATTATAGCTGTGATTCTGAATCTCCACAAGCCCCGAATCTATCATCTCCCGTGCTTCGTTCCACGTTATATGCGAATAGTTAACATTCTCTTCATTATTTTCGCTGTACAAATCGGTGTATCTTCCTATTATTGATATAACCGCCTTCATATTATACTCTTTAAGCAGAGGAAAGGCAATCTTATAATTGTTATAGTATCCGTCATCGAATGTAATCATAATCGGCTTTTCCGGAAGAGGCGTTCCGTTTTCCGTAAAATCTATAAGCTCTGCCGAACCGACAGTTGTATATCCGTTGTTTTTGATATACTCAAAATCAGCCCTTAAATCCTGCTCCGACACGATAAACTTTGCCGCCTTTCCCGCCTCGCCGCAGACCGAATGGTACATAAGGACGGGAAGGGCGACGCTTCCCTCCTCAATCTCCGCCAATGCGGTACGGCTGTTTGACATTTCGCATATTTTTGCCGCCGAAACAACTGCCGCAAATATTAAAATATAGCATATGATACTTCTTAATTTAATTACGTACATAAAAAATCACCTCTGTCACAATTATATGTGAAGCAAAGATGATTTAAAACGCAATTTGACCCGAGGCATTATCTTCTGAACGAATCTTCTCTTTTCTTTTTATTTTTGTTTTTATCATTGGGATTCTGCGAAAACACAACCCTTGCGCTGAAAAATTCAAGCATACTGAAACGTCTAAGTCCTACCGCGTATCCCGCTATTATAATTATCGGCTGAACAAATATAACCGCCGTGTATGCGGCAATGCTTCCCGACGGGATAAACGCCGCAAAGTAATAGTACCACAGCCTGTATATAAGGTCGGGCGTGCTTGTGATTTTGCAGCCGCTTACAAAAAAGTCGTACTCGCCCATCATAAAAGGCATATCAATTCTCCAGATATCGGGGTTTATTATTCTGAATATCAAAAGAGCCGCGGGAATAACGGCCGCAATCGCCGCCGCCTTAACCGGCAGCTTCATATCGGGGCTGAAGCCCGGGATATTTCTTGCATCACGTCTGCCGTAATTCCACGCGTGCGAATATATTATGCCGAAGTATATAAGCGCGGTAACCGACGAATATAAAAACGGAAGCTTCTCCGCAACGGTAAACAGCGGCACAACCAAAAAAGCCGATATAAATATCGCGATAATATCTTTTAAATAT
>USLC01000162.1 GCA_900555375.1 uncultured Eubacteriales bacterium | reverse complement strand
GACAGCACAACGCGGCTGACCCCCTCATTCTCAAGCTTTTTAACTCCGCCGAGAGAGTGAACCGTCATCTGCGTGCTTGCATGAAGCTCAATATCGGGCGAAACCTGCTTTATAAACCGCATAACGCCCAAATCCTGAACAATAACGCCGTCCGCACCCGCTTTTGTGATTGTTTTTACAAACTTTTCAAGCTCGCCAAACTCTCTGTCATATACCAATGTGTTAACGGTGATGTATGCACGCGCACCGCGCAAATGGCAAAAGTCAACCGCATAAAAAATTTCTTCGTCCGTCAGATTGCCGGCAAAGCTTCTGGCGCCGAAGCCCTGTCCGGCAAAATACACCGCGTCTGCTCCGCTGTTTACAGCGGCTTTAACGCAACCAAAAGTACCGGCGGGGGCAAGAAGCTCCATATCGGCAACACCTCGTAAACCGTAAATTACTTAATCAAATTCAGTTCGGCAGGGGATTAAACCTACTTGTCCGCCGCACTGCGCAAAGCAGCTGTTCTGCGCAGACTTGACAACTCGGTCTCTCGTTTTGCAAGCTCTATCTGAAGCTTATGCACATCCTCACGCAGCTTTTCAACCTCAAGCCGCTTTGCCTCAAGCTCGCTTCCGAGGCCCTTTGCCTCTTCCATATACCCTTTAAGCTCAACACGCAGATTGTCAGTAATTTCTTCATTTTTCAGACAGTCATCGGCTAAGTTGACAGCCGTAAGAACCGCCTTCATAGCGGTACTCAGCTGCGGCGTTCCCTCCGATATCTGATTCATACGCTTGTTAACCAAAAGCGCAACACGCTGAACATACTCCTCCGTCTCATTGGTTACAAGAGTATATTCAATATTGTTAATCTTTACTTCAACTTTTTTACTATCCACGACCGAGCCTCCTTTGGCAGTCATTTTATCTCATCATATTATATTTCAGTATTCCGAAAACCGATTTTGCATCGTTTATTTCGCCGTCGATAACCATTTTAAGCGCACGTTCAAACGGAACCTTCTCCACGTCCAAAAACTCATCGTCATCGGGGTGCGTCTCGCCCTGCGTCAGCTCTTTTGCAAGATATACGTGCGTTACCTCATCCGTAAAGCCCGGCGAAGGATATATAAACCCCATATAATCAAAAACTTTCGCCGACAAACCCGTCTCTTCTTCAAGTTCGCGGATTCCGCAGGTTCTGTGATGCTCGCCCGGGTCAAGCTTGCCCGCCGGAATTTCATATATAACCTTATCGAGAGGCTTTCTGTACTGTTTTACAAGAATAATTTCATCATTTCCGGTCAGCGCCACTATTCCGACGCCGCCGGGGTGTTCTACCAGCTCTCTTGTTGATGTCGAGCCGTCGGGCATTTCAACCTTATCCACTTTAACCTTTATAATTCTGCCCTCAAACACCTTTTCGGACGATACGGTTTTTTCTTCATATATCATATATCAAAGCCCCTTCCCATATGTGTTGAATATATAATGAAAGGCTCTTTTTTTAAGAGACATTCATTATATATCCGCCGTCTGCGGATATATAATCCGCAGACGGCAAAGTCTCATCGGTTTATATTAAACAATACCGTGAGCCATCATAGAATCAGCAACCTTCTTAAAGCCTGCAATGTTAGCGCCGATAACAAGGTTACCCTCGTGACCGTACTCTTTTGCGGCTGTGCTGGTCTTTGCATAGATGTCTTCCATAATATTTTTAAGCTTCGCGTCAACTTCTTCAAATGTCCAAGAGTAACGCATACTATTCTGGCACATTTCAAGAGCCGAGGTAGCAACGCCGCCTGCATTTGCAGCCTTTGCCGGGCCGAAGAGAACGCCTGCATTCTGAAGCTCTGCTATTGCTTCGGGGGTAGAAGGCATATTTGCGCCCTCGCCTACCGCAAAGCAACCATTTGCGATAAGAGCCTTTGCTCCTTCAGCGTCAAGCTCATTCTGAGTTGCGCAAGGCAAAGCGATATCGCACTTAACCGTCCAGATACCCTTGCAGCCTTCGTGATATTCAGCCGAAGGATGTGTTGCGGCATACTCTTTGATTCTCTTTCTCTCAACCTCTTTAAGCTGCTTAACAGACGCAAGGTCAATACCGTTCATATCAACAATATATCCGTTTGAATCAGACATAGCGATAACCTTTGCGCCAAGCTCTGTTGCCTTTTCAACCGCATAAATTGCAACGTTGCCCGAGCCCGAAACAACAACCGTCTTATCTTTGAAAGACTTGCCGTTGTCTTTAAGCATAGCGTCTGTAAAGTAGCAGAGACCGTAACCGGTAGCCTCTGTTCTTGCAAGGCTTCCGCCATAGGTTAAGCCCTTACCCGTAAGAACACCCGTAAACTCGTTGCGGAGTCTCTTGTACTGACCGTAAAGGTAACCGATTTCTCTGCCGCCTACGCCGATATCGCCTGCGGGAACATCAGTATCAGCACCGATGTGCTTTGAAAGCTCTGTCATAAAGCTCTGGCAGAAGCGCATAACTTCGCCGTCTGACTTACCCTTCGGGTCAAAGTCACTGCCGCCCTTGCCGCCGCCGATAGGAAGTCCGGTAAGAGAGTTTTTGAAAATCTGCTCAAATCCCAGGAACTTAATTATGCCGAGGTATACGGACGGGTGGAAACGCAGACCGCCCTTGTACGGACCGATTGCGCTGTTAAACTGAACGCGGAACCCTCTGTTTACCTGAGTTTTGCCGTTGTCGTCAACCCAAGGAACACGGAATGTAATAATTCTCTCCGGCTCTACAAGTCTCTCTACAAGACCTGCCTTTTCATACTCGGGGTGCTTTTCGATAACAGACTCCAGAGATTCAAGAACCTCTTCCACTGCCTGCAAAAACTCAGGCTCATTTTTATCCCTTGCCTGAACTTTTTCAAATACCGATTTAAGATATTCGTTTTTAATTGCCATTTCTGACATCTCCTTTTCTGCATTCAGACCGGCGTGACGGTTATGCCGGCGTCAGTCTTATTGCTTTATATATTAATTTAATTTTTTTAACGTAATTTATTTTTGTTTATTCTTA
>USLC01000161.1 GCA_900555375.1 uncultured Eubacteriales bacterium | reverse complement strand
AGACGTTGACCTTAACGCTCCGTTTATTGTGTCAAAGGCGGTTATACCTTCAATGATTAAAAAGGGTCACGGAAAGATTATAAACATCTGTTCTATGATGAGTGAGCTCGGAAGAGAAACCGTTTCGGCTTATGCTGCCGCTAAGGGCGGACTTAAGATGCTTACAAGAAACATATGCTCAGAATACGGCGAATATAATATCCAGTGCAACGGCATAGGTCCCGGATATATCGCAACTCCGCAGACTGCTCCGCTCAGAGAGAAGCAGCCCGACGGTTCGAGACATCCTTTTGATTCGTTTATCTGCGCAAAAACTCCGGCAGGCAGATGGCTTGAGCCTGATGAACTTGCAGGTCCCGCTGTCTTTCTTGCAAGCGAGGCATCAAATGCGGTTAACGGACATATTCTTTACGTTGACGGCGGTATCCTTGCATATATCGGCAAGCAGCCTCAATAAAATTATTGCATATAAAAAAGACCCCGCGGGGTCTTTTTTATTTTAGCCCGATGTTGGTTACACGAGCCCGATTTTTTAATATTATGCGGATTTCCGCCCGACAATGTTAAAATCTTCGGCAATCCGCTTAAAATCCTAAACTTTCGCCGACAAGAATAATTTTAATTCTGCCCTTTTCTTTGCTGCGCCTTGTTTTAACTATGTAAGAGCACATACATTCGTCCGAGAGGCAATTTACGCACTTTCCGTGCGCGCAGCCCGTTTTGGTAAGACCGAAACGCTCGGCATTTTTAACAGCGGCAATGTTATGCGCTCTGTCCTCTGCCTCCTCAAGAGTGGGACAGACTTTGTTCATTCCTATAATCATAATAACACTTTTCGGACCGAAGCACATAGCGGCAACGCGGTTTCCGTTTCCGTCTATATTCACAAGAATTCCGTCTTCGGTAACGGCGTTTGAACTCATTAAAAACGTATCGGCAAGCAAGCCTTGGCGCATAATTTCAGCTCTCTCTTCGGCAGAGCCGCCTTTCTCGCGGTCGATTAAATTATATCCCGATGTACGCAATTTTTCAATCAGACCAATCTGCGAAACGGTGTAAGAACCGCCCCACGAAACAGAATCATTTTTATCAATCAGCGACATAGCCTTGTTCGCGGCCTCATCGCCGTTTTCACAGTAATATACGTCAAAGTTCCTTTTTTCAAGCATAGGAATAAGCTTTTTTGCTATATTTTTGTAAGATTCACTCATTTTGATTATCTCCTAATTAATTTGATTTTTTTGCAAGCGGCGGAAGCTTGGGCATAAGCTTTGCCTTATGGAGAGCGCCGCCCACTGCGTAGGAAATTATAAAGTCAATAATGTGGTGCACTAAAGTTCCCGCACAGGTGATAATAACCATCATTGTAATCGAGTAGCCGGACGAGGGAGTGCTTAAACCGCCGACGAAGAATATAAGTACAACAGCTCCTTCAAGAAAGGCGTGAATCAATCCCGTCACGCCGCAGAGAGGTATGGCAGTCATACCCTTTTTTATGCAGTACGATCCGACAATTGCAAAAACAATGTGCGAAGCAGCGCGAACCGCAACAATAACGGGTGCGGTGAAGAAAAAGCCTATAGTTGTACCGACCGCCGTAAACACCGCCGTTTGCGGCGATATAAACATTGCTATTATAACAGGTACGTGTGCCATAATCGTGGCAGTATACGGACCTACTATTATACGGAACGGAGGGCCTGTAAAAATCATAGGAATCAGGATTCCTATAGCAATCAGTAAGGCGGAAATAACCAAATCGTGTGTTTTAAAATTCTTTTTCATAATCGGCCTCCTTAAAGCACGAAATATCTTTGATTTATAATAACACAAATAAAAAAAACTGTCAACTAAAGCAGCTATTGCAAAAGCATAAAAACAAAGTCTTGCATTAAATTTAATAATAATTTAATAATAAAATGTATGGACACAAAACAGATTTTATGATATTATAAAATATAATTCGACAAAAAATGCAAAATAATTTTAAACTGTGTCGGCTGCGGGGTAATAAAATTTAACTCAATTTCATATGAAAAAATATACAATTCGGCGAAGTTCTTGAGTAGTCGGAGGCAGGATAAAACAACCGAATTGTAAATGTTATTTTGTGTTTTGACTTCATCTTATTGTATGAGTTAAATATATAAATGCGGCGATAATAGCTTTGAGGGAGAAAAAAGTGTTTTCCCGAGAGGTGATTATGAAGAAATCAAAAAAATTTTTAGGATTGGGCTGTCTGATGACCCTGATTTTATTTTGCGTCAATCTGACCGTATCTGCGGAGGAGCAACTGCTTGTTCCTATGGGCAGGACAATTGGCATAACGGTTAATATCAAAGGTGTAAGTGTAATAAACACAGCCGGCTTTGAAACCGAAGACGGAAGCGTGTGTTCGCCCGCGGCGGACGCGGGCATCTCTGCCGATGATATTATTCTTAAGATTGACGGACGCGAGATTTCTTCCGCCGCCGACCTTGAAAAGATGACGAACAAAGCGGGAAGCGGCGAGCTTTCGGTTGTATACGAGCACGGCGGCGAAGAAAAGCAAACGTCGGTCAGGGCAAAAAAAGACGCAAATGACGGCAGATACAGAATAGGAGTATGGATAAAGGATTCCGCCTCGGGCATCGGCACAATAACGTATTATGACCCGAAAAGCAAAAGCTTCGGGGCTTTGGGACACGGAATATGCGACAGCGGAGGAAGGCTTATTAACATCAGCGGAGGCAATGCGTTAAAGGCAGAGGTGACATCCGTAAGACGCGGTGAGAAAGGCGCGCCGGGAGAGCTTTTGGGCATCTTCGGCGAAGACGACAATATAATAGGGAATGTTTTAAAAAATACCGATGAAGGCGTCTTCGGCAAGATTTTAAACGAAGACGGTTTGCCGAAAGAGGCTATACCCGTTGCCGAAAGAAGCGAGGTCCACGAAGGCGATGCGTCAATTTTGTGTAATGTGGAAGGTGACGATATCTGCGAATATTCGGTAAAAATTATAAAAATTAATGATGATATAGAATTATTGTTATTTCCTAA
>USLC01000160.1 GCA_900555375.1 uncultured Eubacteriales bacterium | reverse complement strand
AATATGTTTGTGTTTAACATTTACACAAGCAAAGTTAAAGACTCAATCAAGAACGATGATTTAACGGATAAACTTAAAACCGAGCTTGACGAAGCGGTAAAATCTATCGAAGACAAAGCCGCTGCTGCCTCTGCGGCATTTGCCGAACTCGATACCAAGAACACCGATGACCGTGAGGCAAAACTTATAAACCTTACTTCACAGCTTAACAATATTCAAAGCAAAAGCACAGACAAATTCTACAGCGATTACCTTTCAGACCTTCTGGCACAGGCAACCGCACTAAAAAAAGACATAACAGATAATGTGCCGAATGACAACATCAATAAAAAAGGTAATCTTGAATATGCCGAAAACGTTATCACAAATGTAAAATCGATACAGAGCGGAATATCCTCTCTGCCCGCATTTGAAAGCCCCTCGCTTTATTTAAACTACTCTTACGATGTAAAGTTCAGCAGAAAGTCAAGCGCATCGCCCGAGGCAAGCATCGAAGTGGTTGTATTTAATCAGGAAGGCACAAAAATCGACAGCAAAACGCAAACCTTTGCCGCAGGCACAACCGATTTGACAGTTCAGATGGTTGCAAACAGCAATAACGGCTATAAGTACAGCGAACCTGTTACCATAGCGGCTTACTATATTATACAGGGTGCAAGATTCGAGCTTGGCTCATACAGCGTTAACATCGGCACAGCATATAACCCCAACAGGCGTCCGTCAGACAGCGGAAGCTCGGGTGGTAGTTCGGGCGCCTCCGGCGGAAGTTCGGGCGGCAGCACAAGCGGCGGCACAAAATTCCCGAGCAGCGACGACAGTAAAACACCTACCGATGTTAAGCCGATAGAGCCCGAAAAGAATCTCTTTAACGACATAGACAATTACAGCTGGGCAAAAGATTCAATTGAAGGTCTCTATTACGCAGGTGTTGTAAACGGTATGGAAGAGGGACAGTTTAATCCCTCGGGCAGCATCACGCGCGAGCAGTTCTGCAAAATGGTTGTTCAGCTCTTCGGAGTGCTTGATTATAACACAAAAACGGATTTTGTTGATGTTAAAGCGGACGCGTGGTACGCTCCTTATATTACCTCGGCAATAAATGCGGGATACATTCAAGGACAGTCGGGCGAATACTTCGGTGTCGGCGAATCTATAATGCGCCAGGATATGGCTACCATTCTTTACCGCGCCCTCGGCAACAGAAACAGCTCTGCCGTTTTAAACTTTACCGATACAGACTCTATCGCACCATATGCCAAGGACGCTGTTTCAGAGCTTGTCGGTCTTAATATTATAAACGGCTACGAAGACGGTACATTCAAGCCCCGCGGAACAGCAACGCGTGCGGAAGCCGCAAAGATGATTTGGGGCGTGTATAACTTACTGAAAAAATAATTATACTAAAAATGCTCTGTAAAATAATATACCCCCAAAAGTGTTTAACTTTTGGGGGTATATTATTTATCTGTCCTTATATACAATTATTTAAGTATATCTCCCACACCGTTCATAACATATGTCGGACGGTACGGAAATTCCTTTATCATATCCTCGGTTGTAACACCGCTTAACACCAAAACGGTGTCAATCAGCGATTCAAGCCCCGAAATTATATCTGTATCCATTCTGTCGCCGATAAAAACAGTCTCCTCTGTATGGCACGAGAGAGCTTTGTTAGCGTGGCGTACCATAAGGGGGTTCGGCTTTCCGACAAAATATGCCTTTTTGCCTGTCGCAATCTCTATTGGTGAAATCAGAGCGCCCGTTGCGGGCATAATTCCGTTCTCTGTCGGGCCTGTGATATCGGGATTTGTGCCTATAAGCTTTGCGCCTTTGTTAACAAGAGCTATCGCCTTTTCAATTTTTTCAAAGTTATAGGTTCTTGTATCTCCGACAATTACATACTCGGGGTTAACGTCGTTCATATCTATTCCCTCGTCATAGAGGGCATTAACAAGACCCGCCTCGCCTATTACATAGGCGCTGCACCCCGGATTCTGTGCCGCAAGGAACTCTGCGGTAGCAAGAGCGCTTGTATAAAAATGCTCTGCCGAGACGTCAAGTCCCATTCTTTTAAGCTTGCGCGACAGTTCCTGCGGTGTGCGCTCTGAGCTGTTGGTCAGAAATATAAATTCCTTCTCGTTTTCTATAAGCCAGTTTACAAACTCGGGTACTCCGCTCAGCAGGTTGTTTCCGTGATACAAAACACCGTCCATATCACTTATAAATCCGCGTTTTTCTCTTATTTTTTCATACATATATTCTCTCTCCTTTGGTTTTTATTTAAAACCTTTAAGAATTAATCTCGGTTTATTTTGCGGAGGCAAATGCCGCGCCGATTATTCCCGCATCGTTCATTAACGATGCTATCTTAATCTCTGTTTGGGCAACCGCCTTGCAGTAAGAATGCTTTTTAACATACTCTTTTATAGGTACAAGCAAACGGTCTCCCTCCTTGCTTATGCCCCCTCCTATAACAAGTATTTCGGGCTGAAAAACATTAATTATACTTGTGATTCCGTCGGCAACATATTCGATATATTTATCAACAACACTCTGTGCCGCCGCGTCTCCGTCCTTTGCCGCATTAAACGCGGTTCTTCCGCTGACCTTTCCCTCTTTTTCCGCTTCCTTGTTCATAAGGCTTTTGGGATGAGCCTCCATCGCACGCTTGGTCTGGCGTATAAGCGCCGTAACCGAGGCATACGCCTCCCAGCAGCCGTCGTTTCCGCAGGTACAATGCTCTCCGCTGTGAACAAGCGTGATATGTCCAAGCTCGCCGCCCGCTCCGTTAAATCCGCGGTATATCTTCCCTCCGATTATAACGCCGCCGCCGACGCCCGTTCCGAGAGTTATGGCAACAAAGCTTTCCGCATTGTTTCCGTTTACAACATACTCGCCGTATGCCGCGGCGTTGGCATCATTCTCTATCTGAACGGGTACGTCTATGTACTTTTTAAGCTCTGCCGACAATGGTACATCGTTCCAGCCAAGATTGTTTGAATAAACAACAACGCCGTTTGCGCTGTCTATCGTTCCGGGGCTGCCTATTCCTATTCCGT
>USLC01000159.1 GCA_900555375.1 uncultured Eubacteriales bacterium | reverse complement strand
AGATGTCATACGACGCGTCCGCTATGCTGGTCAAAAATCCCTTACCCATACGCTCAAGCGAGGTGGTAAGATTGTTTACATATATATAAAAGCCGAATATCGAGAAAATGCAGAAGAACACAACGATAATCGGTTCAAAGCTGTACCGCGATATTCCGCACAGCTTAAGATATGACAGTATGCAATGCGCAACAGCAAGCAAAAACCACCCTATATAAATCACGGGGCGTCCTGCGTGAATCAGCTCTGAAAACTTTTCGTAGTTTAAGCCTATATACATTCCGCTTACCCAAAAGACAAGGTAAGAAGTAAAAAACTTGTTGGTAAAGCCCGACAGGTTTTTTATTGTATCGGCGTCCGCAGTAAAACCCGAGAGAGGGTTTGCAAACGGCGTTTGAATGTTTCCGAGGGCGCTGAGCGTATTTGCCGCAAGCTGCGGATATGACATTCGCGATATTATGGTAATCACTATCGAAGCGGCTATAAGTATCGCCGCAAAGATGTTGGATTTAACCTTGCTTATAAGTATCCATAAAGGCATCAGGATATAAAACTGAACTATAAGTATGACAAAGTAAAACTGTGCCGATATATCGCCCCAAAGTATGTAGTGACCAAGCCTTTTTAAATCAAAGCTTCCGTAATCCTCAAGCTTTAAAACGTAGATAAATACAAGATAGTATATTATAACGGCAAGTACATACGGCAGATATACTTTTAAAAATCTGCCGATTAAGAACTTTCCGTATTTGAATTTGGACTCGGAATATTTATAAAACAGCTTTATCGCACTTGTGAAAACAAATCCGGGTACGGCAAAGCTTATCAGTCTTGTAAGAGCAGAGAAGATAATAGATGCCGCGCTCCATTTGGCAAGACCGTCTACCCCCTCTGACAAAAGATGAATGGTTATGACTGACATACATATAAAAAATTCAAATACAGATATCTCGGTAATTTTTCTTCTGACTCCGCTCATTTAAGTTTATCACTCCCGAATGGTTGATTGCAAAAGTTTAAAAGGTGTTTCTACTCAGTTTTTTTAATAAGCAGCGGCGTAAAGTTTAAATAGTCGCACGATACAAGCTTCAGGTCGATTCCGCAATAGCTTCCTGTAGGTGCGCTTGCGTGCGAGGCGGCATGCAAATGCCCGTATATACAGCGCTTTACGCCAAACTCTTTCATTATATTCAAAAAACTTGGGTTAAGCCCCGTCTTGTCAATCGGGGGATAGTGCATAGCCACAAGTATTTCTTCCGCGCCCGTTGCCTTTGCGGCTTCAAGTGAAAGAATAAGCCGCTGCTTTTCCCGCTCAAAGATACGTCTGTCCTTTCCGTCGCCGTCGCTTGAGGGAAAGTTCCAGCCGCGTGTTCCGCAGACAGCGGTGTTTCCGTACAGATATGCGTTGTTGCGGATTATCTCTATGCTGTCAAAATTATTTTCGGCAAGAAATTTATTCATTTTGGCGCTTGTTGTCCACCAATAATCGTGGTTGCCCTTAAGCAGAAGTTTTTTTCCGCGCAGAGAATGAATATAGTTAAAGTCGGCGGTTGCTTCGCCTATATACATTGCCCAGGATATGTCGCCCGGAACAATAACAAGGTCGTCGTCGGTTACTATACTGTTCCATACGCGTTGCATTCTCTCGGTATAATTGCTCCACTTGCTTCCGAAAACGTCCATCGGCTTGTCGCAGCCGAGGGACAAGTGGAGGTCGGATATTGCAAAAATAGACATTATATCATTCCCTGTAAGTTACTTTGATTTGTAGACGTCAATAATATGCTTAACCGTGTCATATGCGGGTCCGCCGATAAGCTTGCGCTGATTGACGCAGGTTTCAAGAGAAATTTCTTTATAAATATCATCTTCTATAAGATTTGAAAATTCTTTAAACTCGCTCATTGATAAATCATCGATAACCTTGTTGTTCTCAATGCAGTACGCAACCATTCTGCCCACAACCGCGTGAGCATCGCGGAAGGGTAGACCGTGCTTTACAAGATAGTCGGCAACATCCGTTGCATTGGTAAAGCCGCCTTTTGCCCCGCGTAGCATATTTTCGCGTTTAACCTTCATTGTTAAAAGCATTTTAGAGAATACGGGCAGGCACATTTTAACGGTGTCAATCGCGTCAAAAATCTGCTCTTTATCCTCTTGCATATCCTTGTTGTAAGCAAGAGGCAGCCCCTTCATCATAGTCAAAAGCCCCATAAGCGAGCCGTATACGCGTCCCGTCTTGCCGCGGACAAGCTCTGCAACATCGGGGTTTTTCTTCTGCGGCATTATGCTTGACCCCGTACTGTAAGCGTCGTCAAGCTCAATAAAGCTGAACTCGTGAGAACTCCATAAAATTATTTCCTCCGACAGCCGCGAGAGATGAGTCATAATCATCGACAGGTCAAACGCAAGCTCGCACACAAAGTCGCGGTCGGATACGCCGTCAAGACTGTTCATAGTGACAGAGTAAAACCCAAGCTTTTCCGCGACAAATTCGCGGTCGAGGGGATATGTCGTTCCGGCAAGCGCGCCGCTGCCGAGAGGCATAACGTTGATTCGTCTGCGGCAATCCGACAGTCTGTCGCAGTCGCGGCGAAGCATTTCATAATACGCCATTAAGTGATGGGCAAGCGTAATCGGCTGTGCCTTTTGCATATGCGTATATCCCGGCATAATTGTGTCAAGGTTTTGCTCTGCAATGGTTAAAATTGATTTTTTAAGGTCTTCCAAAAGCGGAAGAAGCTCGTCAACCTCGTGCCTCAAATACATTCTGACATCAAGCGCAACCTGGTCGTTGCGGCTTCTGCCCGTGTGTAGGCGCTTGCCCACATCACCGATGCGAGAGATAAGAATTGTCTCTATATTCATATGTATATCTTCGGCGTCAATTTCAAATTCAACCTTTCCGTCTTCGATATCATTTTTTATTTCGCCGAGAGTTTTTACAATCAGCTCGGCATCGGCCTTGGGTATGATGCCCTGTCTGCCAAGCATTTCGGCGTGTGCCATACTACCCTCGATATCCTGCGCATACATTCTTGCGTCAAAGCGGATGGAGGAATTAAAATCGTCTACAAGTGT
>USLC01000158.1 GCA_900555375.1 uncultured Eubacteriales bacterium | reverse complement strand
GAGAATACCCCCGCCGCCTTGCCGAGGCGTATATCCACATTCGAGTCGCCTATATACGCGGTCTCGGATTTTTCGGCTTTTGCCTCTTTCATCAGATGCAAAAGCGAATCGGGTGCCGGCTTTGCGGGAAAGCTGTCGGTCTGACCGAGAATTTTAAAATAATCTTTTATGTTCATCAGCTTTTGTGCAATCTCCGTCACTTGATTATGCGGCTTGTTTGACAGCACCGCGCATTTTACACCGTTTGAGCAAAGCTTATTTATCAGTTCTCCCGTACCGGGGTACAATTTTGAACGCACACAGCAGTTTTTTAAATAATCCTCTTTATAAAGTGAAATCAGCTTTTGTATCTCTTCTTCGGTCCCGCCCTTCAGCGCACGGCGGCACAAAACCTCCATTCCGTTGCCTACCATATTTTTGTAAGCATCTTCGGGATACGGCTTATGACCAAGTCGTGTAAGAGAGCGATTCATCGCCGCAGCAATATCACCCAGCGAATCCACTATCGTTCCGTCCATATCAAATACACACAGTTTAAACATTGTTTCCACCCCTTAATGCGCAAGCAAAAATTCTTTCAAATCATATATCGTGTCGGCAATATAATCCGCGCCTGCGGCTTCAAGCTCGCCTTCTTCGGCATAACCTACGCGAACCCCTACGGCTGCCGTTCCGCACTGCTTTGCGCCGCTTATATCATACTTTCTGTCACCGACCATAGCGGCAATCGCGGGATTTTTGCAGTCAAGCTCTTTCAGCGCCTTTCTTATAATCTCGGGCTTTGTCCCCTTTTCCCCGTTAAGCTCTGCTCCTACAGCCGCGTCAAAATACTTTTCGATATTATATTCTTTAAGTATCTTTAATGCAAAAACATACGGCTTTGATGTTGCAAGAGCAATACGCCTTCCGCTTCGCTTTAACTCGTCAAGCATTTCCGGAACGCCGCATATCAGACTGTTCTCTCTCCAGCCTGTTTTTTCATATCTTTCACGATATTTATTCACCGCTTCCCAACCCGTCTTTTCGTCAAAGCCGTACATATTGCAAAACGAATCGATAAGCGGCGGACCAATAACGGGCAAAAGCTCGCTCTGCTCTGCCTTTATTCCATATGCGTTTAAAGCATACTGAAACGATTTTGTTATTCCCTCATACGGCTCGGTTAAAGTGCCGTCAAGGTCAAATAACAAATATTTAAAGTTGTTTTCCACGATAAGCCGCCCCCGATTATATTATTATTTTAGGATTTTTCTTCGACTGTCTGAAAAGAACCGCTTTGCTGCCTATTGCCTGAACGGGCTCTGCATTAAGCATCTCGGCAAGCTTGTCCGCTGCCTCGCGCGTGTCCAAAAGCGCGCTTTCAAGTATGTGTATTTTTATAAGCTCCCTCGCCTCCAGGGCATCGTCAAGCTGTTTTATAATGTTTTCGGTTATTCCTTCTTTTCCTATCTGATAAAGCGCCGGAATACTGTTGGCTTGTTTTCTCAGCGCCGCTCTTTGTTTTCCCGTAAGCATAATTAAATCTCCTTTGTTTTTTATAACACTTCAAAATAATATTATATATGATTTTTTCGGCTGTGTCAATGCATATGCACGGCTGTTTTTTGCTCTGCGTCAAAATTTTATAAGAAAAAACAGAAAAAGACTTGAATTTTTCTTATTTTTGAGTTATACTATTAGACAGTAAAAATAATTCATCATTATTTGTCAAAGTGCAATGATTTGATATGAATGATTTTTAACTATAATAATATCGGTTGTCTCAGCCGAGAGAAAGGATTATCACTATGGCACAGATTACTAAGGATACTATTATTATGGATGTACTTGCGATTGACCCCGGCACTGCCGAATTTTTCTTTGAAATCGGTATGCATTGCCTCGGCTGTCCTTCCGCCTCGGGCGAGAGTATCGCTCAAGCTGCCGAAGTACACGGCGTTGATGCGGACGAGCTTGTAAGCAAAATAAACGCTTATCTTGCTACAAAATAACATTTAAACAAAATGTAACAACAAATTAATTAAAAACACTTGACAAATCGTCGGCAATATTATATAATAATTGCCGGCTGTTTGTTGCGAATATAACGTCTGACAGAGCTTTTGATGAAGTTCAGGTATTTTCCAAGGCGTTATCTCGCCCAACGGAGGTATGAAATGGAACTTGATCTTTCGCCCGTTTTAAATTACGACGGCAAAAAGATACGCGTTTGCGAAGACGTTATGCTCTCTTCTTATGAGAATGACAATTTTAAGATTGTCTCTCCCGTCAGATTTGATGGATGCGTTCAAAACATCGGCGGCACAATTGAAGTCACGGGTACGTGCATTGCAAAGCTTATGCTTCGCTGTGACAGATGCACGGACGAATTTTTGTCACAGATAGATTTTGAAGTTGACGAAAAGTACAGAAAGCACGACGATATTGCCGATAAAGAAGAAAATCCCGATATCACTCCGTTTTGCGGAACTTCGCTCAGTCTTGACGAAATTTTATACTCGAATCTGTATATGAATATTCCGTCAAAAATTCTTTGCAGCGCAGACTGCAAAGGCCTTTGCCCCGTATGCGGCGGAAACCTTAACGTAAAAGACTGCGGCTGCAAAAACGATACAACAGATCCCAGATTTGACATTTTGGATAAATTGTTGTAAAATAGATTTACTTAATAATTTTATCAAATATGCAAAGTTAATCTTTGTTTGGGTTAACAGTAACCTATATTTAGAACTTAGAGAAAGAGGTGTATTAAGATATGGCAGTTCCAAAGAGAAAAACATCTAAAGCCAGAAGAGATAAGAGAAGAGCCAACTGGAAGCTTTCTGTTCCGGGTATGGTAAAGTGCCCTTCTTGCGGAGAATTCAAAATGCCTCACAGAGCTTGCAAAGCCTGCGGCTCTTATAACGGCAAAGAGGTTATTTCCGCTGAAGCATAAAATATTTACATTCTTCACATTGCAAAGGCTGTCTCGCTTTTATCGGGGCGGTCTTTGTTATCTTTTAACCAAAATCCCAAAGTTATTGGCATAAAATACTTGTAATACAAAACCACTTGTGATATACTATATATAATTGTTTAATCAGAAAGAAC
>USLC01000157.1 GCA_900555375.1 uncultured Eubacteriales bacterium | reverse complement strand
ATCTATCCGGCAGATGGAGCCAAATATCCGGATTTAAGAGATGCTTTAGAAAAATTACAGCTTAATGATGCAGCACTCCAGTATGAGCCGGAAACTTCGGTTGCATTAGGTTTCGGTTTTCGTTGTGGATTCTTAGGCCTTTTACATTTAGAGATTATTCAGGAACGATTAGAAAGAGAATATAACCTTGACTTAGTAACGACTGCACCGAGTGTTATTTACAAAGTACACCAGACGGATGGAACAGTATTTGACTTAACAAACCCGACAAACCTTCCAGATCCATCCACCATTGAATATATGGAAGAACCAATCGTATCCGCGGAAATCATGGTAACCAAAGAATATGTTGGTGCTATCATGACACTTTGTCAGGAACGCCGCGGAACCTATATTTCTATGGAGTATATGGAAGAAACGAGAGCGCTCCTTAAATACGAACTGCCACTTAACGAGATTATCTACGACTTCTTCGATGCTTTAAAATCCCGTTCCCGTGGTTATGCATCTTTTGATTACGATCTGAAGGGTTACGAGAGATCGAATCTGGTGAAGCTGGACATTCTGATCAACCGCGAGGAAGTGGATGCCCTGTCCTTCATCGTCTGTGCAGATTCCGCTTACGAGAGAGGACGTAGGATGTGTGAAAAGCTGAAGGATGAGATTCCCAGACACCTCTTCGAGATTCCTATCCAGGCAGCCATCGGCGGCAAGGTCATTGCCAGAGAAACGGTAAAGGCCATGCGTAAGGATGTGCTGGCGAAATGTTACGGCGGTGATATTACCCGTAAGAAGAAGCTGTTGGAGAAGCAGAAAGAGGGTAAAAAGCGTATGCGTCAGTTCGGCAATGTAGAGATCCCGCAGAAGGCATTTATGAGTGTTCTGAAGCTGGATGATAAAAACTGATGAAGTAATTGAAGGAGCAATATGAATAAAAAGGAACTGGAATTATACATTCATATTCCCTTTTGCGTAAGAAAGTGCAGCTATTGTGATTTTAATTCCCACGTTTTTTGCGGAGAGGAACGCGAATTATATAAAGACGCGCTGTGCAGAGAGATTAAAAAGGCAAAAAAGAGCGGCGAAGCGGTTGTTGACACGGTCTACTTCGGCGGAGGTACGCCGACCGTTATGGAGCCGCGGCAGCTTGTTGATATTTTAGATGTAATCCGCGGCGAATTTACTCTTGCCGAAAATTGCGAGATTACAACCGAGTGTAACCCCGCAACAATAGATAAAAAAGGGTTTGAGATTCTGCGCGGCGGCGGATTTAACCGTATAAGTACGGGTTTGCAGTCAGCCAATGACGGCGAACTTAAAATACTCGGAAGAATACATAGCGCCGCACAAGGCGCAGAGTGTATACAAGCCGCAAAGGACGCGGGGTTTTCAAACATATCGGCGGATTTGATGTTTGGTCTGCCAAAGCAGAGCAAAGAGAGCTGGAAAAGGTCTGTAGAGTTTGCGCTGGGTCTGGGAATAACACATATTTCGTGCTATGCCTTAAAGATAGAGGACGGAACGCCGTTTTCGCAAATGAAGCTTAATCTTCCGAGTGATGACGAAAGCTGTGATATGTATGACGAATGCAGAAAAATTTTGTATGATAACGGTTTTATGCGCTACGAAATTTCAAACTTTGCCAAGAAAGGGTTTGAAAGCAGACACAATCTTAAGTATTGGAGATACGATGATTTTATCGGCTTCGGAGCGGGAGCGTATTCGTGTTTAAACGGCGTCAGATATTCAAATATAAGGGATACCGCAAAGTATATTAAAGCGGTAAACGATAACGATACTCTTACCGAGGCAAGCGAGACGCTTGATAAGTCGAATATGATGAGCGAGTTTATGTTCCTTGGACTGAGAACGGCGAAAGGAATATGCGAGGATGAGTTTAAACGCAGATTCGGCACGGATGTATTTGATGTCTTCGGCGATGCGCTTTTAAAGAATATAAATAGAGGAACAATGCTCCGCGAGGGCGGACGGCTGAGGATTCCCGATAAATACATTTATGTATGCAATTCGATTATGGTTGATTTTGTTTAAAAGATTTTGAGGTGGTAAAAATGGCGGACAAGCTAACAAGAGCAATAACAAAAGACGGATTTTTCAAGATAAGCGCGGCGGTAACTACCGATACGGTCGAACAATCGCGCGTGTTTCATAATTCTTCGCCGGTTGCGACGGCGGCTCTCGGCAGACTGCTGACAGCAGGTCTGTTAATGGGAGGAGAGCTTAAAGAGGATAACGCAAAGCTTACGCTTCAGATGAGCGGTGACGGACCTTTGGGCAGAATTATAGTATGTGCAAACTCCAAAGGCGAGGTAAAAGGATATGTCGGAAACCCTCAGGCAGATATGCCGCTTAATGAAAAGGGGAAGCTTGATGTCGGCGGAGCGATAGGCAAGGGAACTCTCAGCGTGATAAAGGACCTGGGGTTAAAGGAGCCGTATATAGGTCAGGTTGAGATTCAAACGGGAGAGATAGGCGATGACCTTGCGTATTATTTTATGCAGTCAGAGCAGGTGCCGAGTGTTGTTGCCCTCGGCGTGCTGGTAGACCGCGATTTAAGCGTTAAATGTGCGGGCGGATTTATCATACAGGTAATGCCCGAGTGTGATGATGAGAGCCTTACAATGCTTGAAAAAAGTATCGGCGGAATTATGAGCGTCACCGAAATGCTTGAGCAGGGTATGAATGGCGAGGATATGATTAAATATGCTATGCTCGGCTTTGATGTTGACATTCTTGAAGAGAATGACATCGGTTATGTGTGCGATTGCAGCAGAGAGCGTATGGAGCGCGCTATAGTATCACTCGGCAAGGCGGAGATAGACTCGATTATAAAAGAGCAGGGCAAGGCAGAGATTGTCTGCAGCTTCTGCAATAAGGCGTATTTGTTTAATGCCGAAGAGCTTGAAGAAATGCGCGGCAGAGCAAGAGACACAAAGTGATTTTTTTAAAAACTAAAGTATTTTGAAGTATATAAGAGAAAACTATAATAAAATGTTATATAATCTCGTATAATCAGATGTATACGCCTTGACTTTTTATGCCATAGGTAGTATAATAATCTCTGTTGTCGCTCCTGATGGGGCGGAGAAGTACGGGC
>USLC01000156.1 GCA_900555375.1 uncultured Eubacteriales bacterium | reverse complement strand
CCCGAATGCGGAGGCAAGGTTAAGCAGGACCCCGATGTTTTGGATACTTGGTTCAGCTCTGCTCTGTGGCCCTTTTCAACCCTCGGCTGGCCCGAAAAGACAAAAGACCTTGATTACTTCTATCCGACATCTGTTTTGGTTACCGGCTATGATATAATATTCTTCTGGGTATCGAGAATGATTTTCTCGGGTATCGAGCATATGGGTGAGGTTCCGTTTAAAGATGTTTATATTCACGGACTTGTACGCGACAGCCAGGGCAGAAAGATGAGTAAATCTCTCGGAAACGGCATAGACCCGCTTGAAATTATCGAAAAGTACGGTGCCGACGCCCTCAGATTCACTTTAGCCACGGGAAACTCGCCCGGAAATGATATGCGCTTTTATATGGAGCGTGTTGAGGCAAGCAGAAACTTTGCAAATAAGATATGGAATGCTTCAAGATTTGTTATGATGAACCTGACAATCAGCGAATACAGCGAGCCTGATATGAATAATCTGAAGCTTGAGGATAAGTGGATTCTTAATGAATACAACTCTCTTGTAAAAGAAGTGACAGATAACATCGAAAAGTATGAGCTTGGCATCGCAGTCGCAAAGCTTTACGATTTTATTTGGGACAAGTTCTGCGATTGGTATATTGAGCTTGTAAAGCCAAGATTTTCTCAGGATGGCGAGAGTAACATCACCGCTCAGAAAACGCTTGTTTATGTACTTTCAAACACGCTTAAGCTTCTGCATCCGTTTATGCCTTTCATAACCGAGGAGATTTGGCAGGCTCTTCCGCATATCGGCGAAAGTATTATGATTTCAAGCTTCCCCGTATATAATGAAAAATTTGCAAACGCAGAAGCAAGTGAAGAGATGCAGATTATTATGGACTCTGTAAAGGGCATAAGAAACGTCAGAAATGAAATGAATGTTCCGCCCTCACGCAAGGCAAAGCTTTATATAATAACGGATAATCCCGAACTTTTTGAGGCAGGCGTATCTTTCTACACAAAGCTTGCCTCCGCATCAGAGGTTGTAATCGGCAGTGATAAATCCGCCGCGCCCGAAAATTCGGTATCGGTGGCTTCGCCGTGCGGAGAGCTTCTTCTGCCTCTTGATGATTTGGTTGACAAAGCAAAAGAGACCGAGCGTCTTGAAAAAGAGAAAAAACGCCTTGAAGCCGAAATCAAACGCGTTGAAGGAAAGCTTTCAAACAAAGGCTTTGTAGAAAAAGCTCCCGCCGCGGTTGTTGAAGATGAAAGAAAGAAAGGCGAACAATACAAAGCTATGCTTGAAACTGTTGTTGAAGGCTTAAAAAAGCTTAAATAAGATTATGAATTATGACGAAACAATTGAGTATATCCACTCTACGCCGAAGTTTGCCCGCGTCCTCGGAAACACTTTGCTGCGCAGACTTTTAAGCAAGATGGATAACCCGCAGAAAAAGCTGAAGTTTATACACATCGCAGGAACTAACGGAAAGGGTTCCTGCGCTGTTATGCTTGCTGAAATTTTAAAACTGTGCGGTCTGCGCACGGGATTGTTTACCTCTCCTTACATAATCCGCTTTAACGAAAGGATAAGAGTAAACGGAGAGCAGATTCCCGACGCAAGACTTGCGGAAACGGCAAGCGAAATTAAAAATATAATAGATGAAAATAACGTCCCTGTCTCGGAATTTGCACTCGATACCGCCATCGCCTTTAAATACTTTGCGGATGAAAAATGCGATATAGTGATTCTTGAAACAGGTCTCGGCGGAAGGCTTGACGCAACCAACGTTATTGCATCTCCCATTGTTTCAATTATTATGTCTGTGGGCTTTGACCATATGCAGTATCTCGGAAACACAATTTCGGCTATTACAACCGAAAAATGCGGAATAATCAAAAACAATCGCCCCGTTGTTGTCTATCCCGATTTACCCGATGAGGCATTGGCGGGTTATAAAACACTTCTGCAAAAACAGAAATGCGGAATTTATTCAAGCCGATATGCCGATTAAGTCACAAAACGGACTTGTATACAAAGATAAAAAATACGAGCTGTCACTTGGTGGCGAGTTTCAGATATACAACGCCGCGGTAGTTATCGAAACCGCCGACAGGTTAAACCGTCTTGGATTTTCCGTGCCGGAAAGCGCCGTGCGCAAAGGTCTTAAGCTTGCGAAAAATCCCGCAAGGTTTGAAAGGCTTGACTGCGGATTAATCATAGACGGCGCGCATAACAAGCCTGCCGCAGCGGCGCTTTGCAAATCATTAAAAGCCCTCGGCAAGCCCGTATATCTGTGCATTGCTATGATGGGTGACAAAGACATCGCTTCCTGTGCGGAAGAGCTTTCAAAGCTTAACCCTATTATTACCGTGACAGAAATACCGATGCCGCGCTGCGCCAAGGCAGAAACGCTTGCAAATGAATTTTTAAAGCATAACGTTAAAGTTCGCATCGAAAAAAACTGTTTGACAGCCGCAAAAGATGTTTTAAAAACATCACAAGGCAGCGGAATTGCCGTTGTATGCGGCTCTTTATACTTTGCGGCGGAAATAAGAAAAGTCTTTAAAAACGAAACGGAGATTTAGAATGTATTATGTTTATATTCTGCGCTGCAAAGACAACTCGCTCTATACGGGATATACAACCGATGTCGGCAGACGCTTTTCAGAGCACTGTTCGGGCGGCGGCAAGGGTGCAAAATACACTCATTCCAAAACTCCCGTCAGCATAGAGGCGGTCTGGAGCTGCGAAAGCCGTTCGGCGGCAATGCGGCTTGAGGCGTTTATTAAAAAATTAACCAAGCAAAAAAAAGAAGAGCTTATTGCCGATAATACCGTACTGCACGAAAAATACTCGGACAGACTTTGTGTATGCGAATACAATGCAGAGGATAGGACAACTGTTTATGAAAATAAAAAATCTTGAACTTGAAAACAATGTACTTCTTGCACCGATGGCAGGGGTTACCGATAAGGCATTCCGCTTAATCACAAAGCCCTTCGGTCCTGCACTTATGTACACAGAAATGGTGTCGGGCAAGGGTTTATATTATAACAGTAAAAAACCCTCCGCATTGCTTGAAAGCGACAAATGCGAGCGTCCGATTGCGGTTCAGATATTCGGTCACGAGCCTCAGATTATGGCAGACATAGCCAAGGATGCTCTGTCGGGCGGTGCGG
>USLC01000155.1 GCA_900555375.1 uncultured Eubacteriales bacterium | reverse complement strand
AACAACTGCGCCTCTGACCTGCTGGTCAGCGTGTCTTGAATCAACACCAAGCTTAACGTGAAGTTCAACCGTTTCGTCAAACTTTGCGGTTGCGGTCTTGCAAACCAAATCCAAAGCGTCAGCGGTGTCGTATAACTTACCTTTTTCAAGCAGCTTTACGCTGTCCTGATACTTTTTACCTTTCTTCAATGTTAAATCCTCCTATGGTGGTTCAGCAGGACAAAATATCTGCCCCTCCCACTATTTTAAAGCCGTTGAATTACTCTTCAACGGTAACACCCATTGAACGGGCTGTGCCTGCGATCATCGACATAGCGGCTTCGATTGAAGCAGCGTTAAGATCGGGCATCTTCTGTTCAGCGATAGCCTGAAGATCGGCTTTGCTGAGCTGAGCAACCTTTGTCTTGTTAGGTACACCCGAACCGCTCTGAATCTTACAAGCTTTCTTGATAAGAACGGGAGCCGGCGGAGTTTTTGTAACAAAGGTGAAGGAACGATCCTGATAAACGGTAATAACAACCGGGATAATCAAGCCGGCATCCTTCTGAGTTTTTTCGTTAAACTGCTTTGTAAAGTCCATAATGTTAACGCCGTGCTGACCGAGAGCAGGACCAACCGGAGGAGCAGGAGTAGCCTTACCTGCCGGAATCTGCAGTTTAATGTAACCGGTAATTTTCTGTGCCATTATAAATACACCTCCTCATTTCACAAACGTGGTAATATCGGAGCAAGCGTATTCACCCGCCCCTCCCACAACCGCCGCAAAGCGACGGAATAAATAAACGGACTCAGCCGTGTGGGTAACAATTTTATACGATTAAACCAAAGTTCCTACCTGATTAAATTCAAGCTCAACATCCGTGTCGCGCCCAAACATCGAAACCTTTGCGTGAACCTTTTTTCTGTCCATCAAAATTTCGGTTATAACGCCGACAAAACCTTCAAGAGGACCGTATTTAACTCTGATATTATCGCCAACATTAAAGTCAAGCTGTACAGTCTTGTGTTCAAGACCCATAGACTCAACCTCTGACTCGGTGAGCGGAACCGGCTTTGACCCCGGACCTACAAACCCCGTAACGCCGCGGCAGTTTCTTACAACATACCAGCTTTCGTCGGTCATAATCATTTTAATCATAACGTAGCTGGGAAATATCTTGCGCTCAACCGTTTTCTTCTTGTTGTCCTTAACCTCGACAACCTCTTCCATCGGAACCTTAATCTCCTGAATAACATCGGACATATTTCTGTTCTCGACGGTCTTCATTATATCGGCCATTACTTTATTTTCATAGCCGGAATAAGTATGTGCAACATACCATTTCGCGTCTTTTGAAGCCATATAAATCGGGAAAAATCCCTTCCCTCCTGTATTTATCTGTTAAGAAACAGTGACATCAGCCACGTAAACAGCCAGTCAAGGCCGCAAATTACAACGCCCACAATCAAAACATAAACAAGTACCGTTATCGTATTTTGTTTAACTTTTTCGAGGGAAGGCCATACAACCTTTTTCATTTCAGCCTTTACATCTTTAAAATAATTTGCTATTCTTGCAAAAAAGTTAGGCTTTGCCTGATCCATAGTTCTACACTCCTTATTTCGTTTCCTTATGCAGTGTGTGCTTTTTGCAGAAACGGCAGTACTTTTTAAGTTCCAATCTGTCGGGGCAGTTCTGCTTGTTCTTTGTTGTATCGTAATTTCTCTGCTTGCACTCTGTGCACGCCAACGTAATTTTTGTTTGCATCTTATGTTCACCTCATTATTTCAATTTCATTTCAACTTTATTCAAGTCGATTTCAAAAGCAGGGCTTTCGTCAACACAAATAAACCCCCTTTTACAGAGGTATAATCATTATATCAGCTTTGCGCAGGTTTGTCAAGTATTTTTGCAAAATTTTTTAAATTATGCAAAACAAAAGCGCCGCACACAAGCCCAAAACAGCTATGCGCGGCGCCATTTGATTTAATCAGACGGCTTCGGTATCAAATTTGTCATCTTTTACAACAATTTTAACCTTGCTGCCTTCTTTAATCTTGCCCTCAAGCATACGTTCCGCTATCATATCCTCAACCTTTGACTGTATAACACGTCTTATCGGACGCGCTCCGTAAACCGGGTCGAAGCCCTCTGCCGCAATTTTATCGATTGCCTCGTTCGAAAATTCGGCTTCAATCTTATTGTCGGCAAGTCTTTCGATAAGCTTGTCAAGCATTTTAACCGAAATCTGTTTGATATCGTCGCTGTCAAGCTGATGGAACACGATAATCTCATCTATTCTGTTAAGGAACTCGGGTTTAAACGCCCGTCTTACCTCTCCCATAACTTCCGATTTAATCTGATCGTAATCGCGCTCTTCATCGGCATCTCCCGCAGAGAAGCCAAGGCTTTTATGCTCTGTAATCTTCCGCGCGCCGAGGTTTGAGGTCATAATTATAACCGTGTTTCTGAAGTCAACCCTGCGCCCCTGCGAATCGGTGAGGATTCCGTCCTCAAGAATCTGCAGAAGAATGTTAAACACATCGGGGTGAGCCTTTTCAATCTCATCAAAAAGTACAACCGAATACGGTTTTCTGCGAACCTTTTCGGTCAGCTGACCGCCCTCGTCATATCCTACATATCCCGGAGGTGCTCCAATAAGTCTTGACACTGAATATTTCTCCATGTATTCACTCATGTCGATACGAACCATATTGCTCTCATCATCGAAAAGACTTGCCGCAAGCGTCTTTGCAAGCTCTGTCTTACCTACACCTGTAGGACCTAAGAAAAGGAAAGAACCAATCGGTTTTGTAGGGTCTTTGATACCTGCCTTTGAACGAAGGATTGCTTCTGAAACAAGTTTAACCCCCTCCTCCTGACCGATAACCCTCTTGTGAAGTTCCTCCTCAAGATGAAGTGTCTTTTCTCTCTCGCCCTCATTCAGCTTTGTAATAGGAATACCCGTCCATCTTGACACGATTTTGGCAATCTCATCATCTGTAACATTTTCCTGAACAAGTGTCCTATCCTCTTTCTTTACCTTTGCTTCTTCCATTTCAAGCTGTTTTTCCGCCTGTTTAATCTGTCCGTAAAGCTGTTCGAGATGTCGTTTATCCCGTGCAACCTTCAGGCATTCCATCCGTTTTCTCTGGTCGTCCTTTGCCGCACGCTTCTCATTGCGCGTCTGCTCC
>USLC01000154.1 GCA_900555375.1 uncultured Eubacteriales bacterium | reverse complement strand
GAACTTTCAAAAGCGCTTAAACGCCGCGGAACAGATGTTACCGTCGCCTCAAACGGCGGAGCTTACGAAGCGGAGCTTGCCGAGGCGGGGATTCCGCACGTGAAGATTCCGTTTCACAGCAAAAATCCTATGTGTATGTACCGCGCGTACAAGCTTTTAAAAGAACTTATATTCAAAGAGAAATTTGATATTGTGCACGCCCACGCAAGGATTCCGGCGTTTTTGTGCGCTATGCTTCACAAGCGCTATCACTTCAGATTTGTAACCACCGCACATTGGGTCTTTTCGACAAGATTTCCTTACAATCTTCTTACAAGGTGGGGCGAACGCTCGCTTGCTGTCAGCGATGATATAAAAAAATATCTGATTGACAATTACGGAATAGCCCCCGAGAACATTCGCGTTACCATTAACGGAATAGATTTAAACAAGTTCTCTAAAGACACTGACTATTCCGATATAGCAAAGGAATTTTCTCTCGCCGACGGCAAAAAGAGAATCGTGTACGTCAGCCGTATGGACACCGACAGAAGCCTTGCCGCGCATAAGCTGATAGGATGTGCCGAGGATATAATAAAAACCGAAGAAAATACAGAGATTGTAATTGTCGGCGGCGGAAACGACTATGACAGCATAAAGTCTGAGGCGGACGCGGTTAACCAAAAACTCGGCAGGCGGGGTATTATTACAACGGGCAGCCGAACCGATATAAACAAATTTACCGCCTCGGGAGACATTTTTATCGGTGTAAGCCGTGCGGCTCTTGAAGCTATGGCTTGCGAAAAGCCGTCAATTATTGCCGGAAACGAAGGTTATATAGGCATATTTGACGAAGACAAGCTGAAAGAGGCGATAGATACAAACTTCTGCTGCCGCGGCTGCGGCGAAACAACGACCGAAAAATTAAAAAAAGACATACTCCATCTTTTAAGCTCGCCCTCGGCAGAGCTTAAAAGACTCGGCAAATACGCACGCGATACGGTCGCCGAACATTATTCGATGGATACAATGGCAGACGATGCCGTAAAGATGTATGTTTCCGTCATTAAAAACACCCTCATAAACGAAACCTCTGCCAAAGAGCTTGACACAATTGACGAATATCTGACAAATAACCCTCTGCGAATAAAAAGCGCCGAATCGGACGTGGTAATATCGGGATACTACGGCTTCGGCAACAGCGGAGACGATTCAATCCTTTACGCAATAGTACGCGAGCTTAAGCTTAAAGACCCATCTGTCCGCATTATCACTCTCTCAAACACGCCGAAGGCAACCCAAGAATTATACGGAGTTGACGCGGTACACAGATTCAACTTTGTCAGCGTATGCAGAAGGCTCAGACACACAAAGCTTTTAATAAGCGGCGGCGGAAGCCTTATTCAGGACGTCACGTCCAACAAGTCTCTGGCATATTACCTGACGGTTATCGCGTTGGCAAAACGATTCGGCAAAAAGGTAATGCTTTATGCCAACGGAATAGGACCTATAAGCAACGCCGCAAATCATAAAAGAATACACAAAGTATTAAACAGCGTTGATATGATAACCCTGCGCGAACCGTCTTCTCTTGAAGAGCTTAAACGCTTTGGTATATACAAGCCGAGAATCCTTGTAACCTCCGACCCCGCATTTAATCTCTTCCCCGCGGACGAGACTGAGGTATCGGGCATACTGTCATCTATGGGGCTTGCGGACGGTTCAAAATACTGTGTCATTGCGCTTCGTCCCTGGAAGACGCTGAAGAGCGGATTTTCGGAAGTTATAGCCCAATGTGCCGATTATATAAAAAGCAAATACAATATAGACGCCGTATTTGTTTGTATGCAGCCGGCAAAAGATTTTTCCGTTACAAACGCCGCCGTACGGGCAATGAGCGGAAAGGGGTATATTTTAAATAACGCGTACACAACCGCGCGGCTTCTCGGAGTAATACGCGACGCCGAATTTGTTATAGGAATGCGTCTGCATACCCTTATCTATGCGGCAAGCGTTAAAACGCCCGTAATCGGGATATCGTACGACCCAAAAATTGACGCGATGATGGATTATATGGGACAGGAATACAGATTGCCCGCCGATAATCCCAATCCTTTAACCCTACAGGCATACATCGACAAAATTATTGAAAACAGAGCCGAAATATCGCTTCAGCTTGCCGAAGTGGCTGAAAAAGCCGCGGAAAAAGCAAGCGAGAACGCAGTTCTTGCTCTGTCGCTTATAAAAGAATAACAAATAATTCCTTGAGGTGATACCAATGATGAATTTATTTATATTTAATCATATAACCGATGACGAGGTTATCTCGGCGCTGCTCAGATTTAAGGACGAATGCAGAGAAGAGGATTATTGCACCGCCGTGCGCGGTCTTATAGGCTTTTCGTCTCACCGCCTTACCGATAAAAGCATTATCGGAGAATATGTTTTAAGAAAGATGCTTGAAACCGAGCCGATTGCCGATATCTCGCATCTGCGCGACTTTTTAAGACACGATATAAAAATCATATATAACGAGCTTCTGGCGTATGACTGGAACTCTCTGTTTAACGAATGCGGCTGTATTTCGCCCGACAGTATTACTCTTCCTCCGGTCGATACGGGTCTTTGCGGATACGTTCGGTCGATTAATGCAATGCTTTCCTGCGAATCAAACGAGGCGCTGGGCGGCGCAATTCTTGCGCATACAGACAGCTTCGGCACGGGAAGCTCCTCTGCCTTTTCGGCGCTTAAATGGCAGGACGGCAAGCTTGTCGGCATACTTCGTCCCGATGAAATTTCATTTGATGAGCTTACGGGTCTTGAACATCAAAAAAGAGTTTTGATTGAGAATACGGAAAGCTTTGTCTTCGGCAAGCCCGCAAATGATGTTCTGCTGACGGGAAGCTCGGGCACGGGCAAGTCATCGTGCGTTAAAGCGTGTCTTAATATGTTTAAAAACAGCGGTTTAAGGCTAATCGAGCTTAATAAATCTGATTTGGGCGACCTTTCATCCGTATTTAACTGCATAAAAAACAATGTGCTTAAATATATTATTTTTATAGACGACTTGTCATTTGAGCCGGGCGATATGAGCTATAAAATTTTGAAATCGGCTCTTGACGGTCAGGCAGAGGCGCGCGGAAGCAACATACTAATCTATGCCACGTCAAACCGCCGCGGACTTATAAAGGAAACCTGGACCGAAC
>USLC01000153.1 GCA_900555375.1 uncultured Eubacteriales bacterium | reverse complement strand
CGTCAGGTTTTCCAGAAGCTCCGATCCGCTGGATGAAATGCGACAAACGTCAATCCCGATGCGCCGAAGCCGAAATTCCGCTTAAAAAAATAAGAGCGATGACCGATATGTACTTCAGCGGTAAACTGACCGACCAAATGAACCTGCGCTTTGAAATCTGCCGTTCGATTCAGATTCTTTTGGCTCTTCAACCGAATGAAACTAAAATCGAGTCGGCTCTGTCACCCGAAATAATAAAAACCATCGAGTATATAAAATCAAATCTTTCGATTCAGCTCACCACCGAAGAAATAGCCGACAGCTTATTTATGTCAAAAAACACGCTGGCAAAAAACTTTCGGCGCGAGGTTGGGATTCCGATAGGCAAGTACATAGACAAACAGGTCTTTTTTGAAGCCGAAATTCTGCTTACCAAGTCGTCTATGTCGGTCAAAGAGATAAGCGGAGCACTCGGCTTCTGCGACCAATTCTATTTTTCAAGACGATTCCGTCAGCTGTTTGAGGAAACGCCCCTCGCCTATCGGAAAAGAGTCAGAACCTTTACAACATAATCAGGCATCATGACAATCCAAAAATCTGTCAACGACCAACTGACGGAACTCGGGCGAAAGGCTTGCAAAGTATGCCGTAAAGCCCGTTACACGCACAACAAGGTCGGGATAATCCTCGGGATTTTCGTTTGCCTTCATAAGCTTGTCGCCGTCCAAAACATTTATATTTATAAGTGTTCCGCCCTGTTTGAAATGCCCCTCAATCAGCGAAAGAACGGTGTCAACACCTTTCTCGTCGGCCGCAACGTGCGGGTCAAACTCAATCTGCAGCGGTGCGGTATTTCCATAGCCGCACTGAACCGAAGTGATTCCGTTTGACTGCGCGGTCGGCGCACCGTCCTGTCTGAAATGCGGATTCGGGTTCGCCCCGTGCGAGATAGGCTCGCCCTTTTTTCTTCCGTTTGGCGTTGCCCCGACCTTTGAGCCGTACTCAATCGTTCTCGCCCAGCTGAACCATCCCGGTATCAGTTGTCTGCCGTTTGGCATCTCCTGTCCCTTTACGAAACCAACCCACGACTTTGTAAGTTTCTCTGCCCATTTGTCCGCACACGTATTTCCGTGACAGTATTTAGGTGTCGAGTTTAGTATAAGCCGTGTCCTCTCATCGGCAAAGTTATTGTCAAGAGCCTCAAAAACCTGCTCCCACGTTAAAACATTCTCGGTCTCCACTCTCTGCTCAAGCGCCGCAAAGGAATCCGCAACCACCGCAAGACCCGCTCCGTCAACACCTACTGTGTAAAGTTCGGCAACTCTTGATATATCCTCGCCTTTTTCAAGTGTATTCTTCATCATCAGATTCATAATAAGCTCGGGCGTTACCTCCCACTGATGGTCAATGTGAAGATTTACACCCTTTGCCGTGGTATCTATCGCAATTTTAAGATGCTTTTTATATATTTCATAAAGACGTTTACACGAATACTCCCTTTCTTCACGCATTTCGTCAAGCGCAACCTCAAAAACCTTGGCAATGTTAATCTTCACCGTGTCATTCATAGGAAATTCTCTGCCCGGAACGCACATCCAGTTACAGCCGACGGCTATCCGCTCTCTTGCGGTCTTTTTATCAACTCCGTTTTTCATATATCCCTCACAGAGCGCCTTGTCATTGCAAAATCTCGGCCAGCCGTTCTTGTTTTTAAGCAGGTAATAAACCGCTTTCTTTAAAAACTTTCTGTCGCAGTTTTCGTGTACCCTTACTGTTAAATTACACGCAATATTTATGCTGTCTGCCGCATCTAAAATAAGATACGAAAGGTGATTTGTCATATCCTTATCGTTTTCATCAACACCCGAAATCTGATAATAATGAGGGTCAATCAAAAGCAGATTGGCAATCAAAAACTTTGCCGTTTCATCATCCAAAACGCCGTTTTTGATGTCTCTTTCATAGTACGGCAAAAGCAACGTATCAAGCTGAAATCCTGCGCCGTCACGGGTATAGATTCTTGCTGCACAGTTAAAAAATGCCGTCCACTGACACGCCTCTCTGAATGTCTTTGGTGCGCCGAGCCGAACATTTTCACAGGTTTTAAGCATTGTTTCAAGGTTTTCTTTAAGCTCGGGGCGGTCTTCCTTCGGTATCATTTCTTTGATTTTCTCTATATGCCTGTCAACAAATGCAATTATGGCGCGGACGCACTTTTCCTCTGCGTCATAAAAGTCTTCCTTGTCGGGATTGACTTTTCTGTACTTTTCTATCTTCTCCAAGAATCCTCCGAAGCCGAGCTTAAAGCCTATGCGATAGTCGCACGCAAGATGTGCGTCTCCGTCTATTCCCGTGGTAATATTATACTTCTCCTGAAGCGGCTTTAAATCATCGTAGGGGAAGCGCTGTTCGTCCCAGCGTTTGCTCCACTGGTCGGTTGATGATGACATAAGCTCCATAATTTTAGGTTTTTTCTTAAGCCAGTCGGGCAGGTAATGAACATCGCCGCGATAGTTTACAAGCATATCACGCCATCTGCCGCACAGCATCTCCATAGGGTCAACATACGGTTTATGAGCATTTATTACACGGCAGAAATTCTCGCTCATTCCGTCATAGCCGTAAAAGCTTCCGTTTGAACTGTTGTACCACGGCGTAACCTCATATCCCTCCGAAATCGGTACTGTTCCGAAGTCATCAAGGTCGGTGTAACCGTTTTGCTTTTTCTTTTCAAGCGTATGTCTGATTTTGGTTTCCCTCATTGCTTTTAGTCTGTCAGCGTATGTAAGCATATTTTTCAAGCTCCTTCATATATTCTTTTGTCGGCACGCTAAAGCCGTCACTTTCAATCCCGAGGGCGTGTCTTTTTGAGTTCCCGAGAGGGTGATACGGCAAAAGTTCATATTTTACCACATTTTCAAGCGTTTTTAAAAAGCCCGAAATTTTATCGGTTCCCTGCTCAATTTCGGGTATTACGGGGGTTCTTGCAATAATCGGTATTCCGATAGCATTAAGCTTTTTAAAGTTTTCGATTATTATTTCGTTGCCGACCCCGGTATATTTTTTATGCAGCGCGCTGTCCCAAATTTTGAAATCCGCCATAACGAAATCAAGCTTTTTAAATGTTTCTTTATCAAAGTATATCAGCGAAGTCTCAACGGCACAGTTTATACCTTTTTCTCTGCACTTGTCAATACACTCGTTTAAAAATTCTTTTTGCGCAAGCGGTTCACCGCCCGAAAACGTAACG
>USLC01000152.1 GCA_900555375.1 uncultured Eubacteriales bacterium | reverse complement strand
TTTTTAAGCCGTCACCAAATACGCCTTGCCGCGGAGAAAATGCCCCCCTCCGCGGCGGGCATCTTTTACTGCTCTTTCTTTGCCTCGGCAAGAGCCTTGGCAAGCTGGTCGGGACATGATGTTCCGCGTCCGTTACAGTTCACGCCGCTTAAAAGAGAGATAACTTTGTCAACCTCCATACCCTCTACAAGTCTGGACACCCCTTGGGTATTTCCGTTGCTCCCTCCGCCGAAAACCTCGTTATGAACCTTGTTTTGGTCGATATCAAAGTTTATTGTCCGCGCACAGGTTCCCTGAGTCTTATATGAAAAGCTTTTCATTATTACCATCCTCTCTGTAATTTTTTATTTTCTTATCTTTTTATCTTCATATGAACGGGCAGTCCGTCCTTTACGATGGGAACAACCTCGCCTATTATAAGCGGTCTGCAATATCTTATAAATTCGTCGCTTATATACGTTCCGTCATTTATAATCCACTCCTGCGGAATTGTCTTTTCTACATTTGCGATTCTCTTTATATCGGCTGTCTCTGTCTTATACTTATAAGGCGAATCCGACAAACGGGTTATAATCACCATCTCGGCTGTTTTGCCGTCATAAGCGGCGCGGACAGCCGCGGCGCCCGCCTCAAACGCCTCTTCCAAGTCCTGCTTTGACGCATAGTGCGCCGCGCTTCTTTGAAGAGTGTTAATCTCGATACCGCGCGCCTTTACGCCCAAGGCGCTTCCCAGATGCCGCGCAAGGAACTGTCCCGTTCCGCTCATAATCTTATGTCCGAAAGCGTCGAGGTCTGCGTGAACCGAGCCGCTTGTCGATATATACTCGCCGCTGTCATCGCGAAGCGCCTCTGACACGGCAATGACAACCGTATTTTTTTTGCTTAACAATTCTTTTACCTTTTCGGTACATTTTTCTAAATCAAAAGGACATTCGGGCAGGTAAATAAGGTCAACTCCGCAGCAGTCATCTCCTTTGGCAAGCGCCGCCGACGCGGCAAGCCAGCCCGCGTTTCTGCCCATAATCTCGATAACGGTAACGGATTTTATATCGTAGACCGAGCTGTCGCATATTACCTCTTTTACGGACGCGGCAATATATTTTGCCGCGCTGCCGAAGCCGGGGGTATGGTCGGTAACCGCCAAGTCGTTATCAACTGTCTTGGGCGCGCCCATAAACCTCACAGGGCTGTCTATGCTCTCCGCATACGCCGAAAGCTTGGCTATCGTGTCCATAGAGTCGTTTCCGCCTATGTATATAAAGTATCCGATATCAAGCGCATCAAACAGCTTAAAAAGCTTTTGATACACCTGCGGCTCGTCCTCATAAGACGGAAGCTTATAGCGGCAGCTTCCCAGTGCAGCGGACGGCGTTTGCATAAGCACGGATATGGCACCCTCATCGCTTAAATAATCGTCCATATCCACATATCTTTCGTTTAATAAGCCGCACACTCCGCCCAGCATTCCGTACACCTTGCCGGCGGTAAGCTCCTTTGCCTCAGCATATGCCCCCGCAAGGGTTGCGTTGATTGCCGCTGTCGGTCCGCCCGACTGCCCGATAATTACGTTCTTCATAAATATTTACGCCCCTTTTGCTGCTATAGTTTTAAAAAGGCTGCGGCAGAACACAGTCTATGCATTCTGCGGCAGCCTTTAAGCAGTTCTTAGCCGATACTGCCTACACTTTCTTCTTCAAAGCTTATTTCATCATCGCTTCCGCCGTTTGTCGGGTATACCTCAATGTTTTTATACTGACTTACGCCCGTACCTGCGGGGATAAGCTTACCGATAATAACATTTTCTTTAAGGCCTATTAACGGGTCTTTCTTGCCCTTTATAGCCGCATCGGTCAGGACACGTGTTGTCTCCTGGAAGGATGCCGCCGACAGGAACGACTCTGTCGCAAGCGCCGCCTTTGTAATACCCATAAGCTGAATCGAGAACTCAGCCGGCTCTTTGCCTTCTTCTATCATCTTGTTGTTAATATCCTCAAGCTCGTAAATACTGATAAGCGAGCCGGTAAGCAAGCCCGTATCTCCCGCGCTTTCTATCTTGACCTTGTGCATCATCTGACGAACAATAACCTCGATATGCTTATCGTTGATATCAACACCCTGCAATCTGTATACGCGCTGTACTTCCTGAATGAAGTAGTTCTGTACAGCCGTTGCGCCCAAAATCGCAAGTACATCGTGAGGATTAAGCGAACCTTCGGTCAGCGGGTCGCCGGCATTTATCTCCTGCTCATCGCGAACCTTTATTCTCGCTCCGAAAGGTATCATATACGTTGCGGATTCGCCCGTCTCTTCGTTCATAACGATTATCTCACGCTTATTTGCAACCTCGGTAATGCGAACCTTACCCGCAACCTCAGAGATAATGGCAACACCCTTAGGACGTCTTGCCTCAAACAACTCCTCGACACGGGGAAGACCCTGTGTAATATCGTCACCTGCGACACCGCCGGCGTGGAAGGTACGCATTGTAAGCTGAGTACCCGGCTCACCGATGGACTGTGCGGCAATAATACCAACCGCTTCGCCGACGTTAACGGGTGTTCCGTTAGACAGGTTGTGACCGTAGCACTTAGCGCAAACGCCAACCTTACTGCGGCATTTAACAACCGAACGTATCTTTACTTCTTTGATTCCCGCGTCTACAATCGCCTGTGCGGTTGCCGCGTTAATCATCTCGTTCTCCGCTATGATAAGCTCGCCCGTTTCGGGGTTAACTATATCCTCTGTTGTGGTTCTGCCCTCAAGACGGTCTATAAGCGGCTCGATAATCTCGTTTCCGTCACGGATATCCGAAACAATAATGCCGTCTCTTGTTCCGCAGTCTTCTTCGCGGACAATGACATCCTGCGATACATCAACCAAGCGGCGTGTAAGATAACCCGAGTCAGCAGTACGCAGCGCCGTATCGGTAAGACCTTTACGCGCACCGTGCGTAGAGATAAAGTACTCAAGCACCGTAAGACCCTCACGGAAGTTTGAGCGAATCGGAATCTCGATTGTACGTCCCGATGTATCCGCCATAAGTCCGCGCATTGCGGCAAGCTGACGCATCTGGTTAACACTTCCGCGGGCACCCGAGTTAGCCATCATATAAATAGGATTGAGCTGTCTGAGGTTATCCATCATTGCGTCGGTAACCTGATTTGAAGTCTCGCTCCATATAGCGATAATGTGGCGGTGGCGCTCTTCATCGGTAAGCAAGCCTCTGCGGTAATTTTTCATTAC
>USLC01000151.1 GCA_900555375.1 uncultured Eubacteriales bacterium | reverse complement strand
GAGTTTTGCTGACGCAAAACCAGCCCCCTATTTAGGCAAAAGGCAAAAATGAAATGAAAGGATTTTTTATATGTATAGCGAAAAGGTAATGGATCACTTCACCAACCCGAGGAACGTCGGTGAAATCGAAGACGCAAACGCCGTAGGTCAGGTGGGCAACCCCAAATGCGGCGACATAATGAAAATTTATATGAAGATAAACGACGACACGCAGATTATAGAAGACGTAAAGTTTAAAACCTTCGGCTGCGGCGCGGCGATTGCGACAAGCAGTATGGCAACCGAGCTTGTAAAAGGCAAGACCGTCAGCGAGGCGCTTGAGCTTACAAACCAAGCCGTTGCCGAGGCTCTTGACGGGCTTCCGCCGATTAAGATGCATTGCTCTAACCTTGCCGAAGAGGCGGTACACGCCGCAATCATCAATTATTATGAGGGCAGGGGCATAGACGCAAGCCATCTTAAAAAGTGCGGCGGAGACTGCTGCTGCTGCGAACACGGCGGCGAGCATAACGAGTAAGCTCTGCCGTTTCTGAAAGGAATGTAACAAATGTCAAATCGAGTTGTTATAGGTATGTCGGGCGGCGTTGACAGCAGCGTTGCGGCGGCAGTGCTTAAAGAGCGCGGATATGAAGTTATAGGCGTAACAATGCGCCTTTGGGACGGCGAGAACATAAACGGCTGCGTTGCAGAGAGCACCTGCTGCTCTCTGTCCGCGGTCGAGGACGCGCGCCGTGTCTGCGACAAACTTGATATAGAATATCACGTGCTTGACTTTCGCAAAGAATTTTCCGAAGCGGTTATCGACTACTTTGTCGGCGAATACATAAATGGGCGAACCCCAAACCCCTGTATTGCCTGCAACAAATTTTTAAAGTTTGACGCAATGGCAAAAAAGGCGCATCTGCTTGACGCAAAGTATATCGCAACGGGGCACTATGCAAGGATAGAAAAATCAAAGGACGGCACGCGCTTTCTTTTAAAACGCGCTGCCTCATATGCAAAAGACCAGACGTACGCCCTCTACAGCCTTACCCAAAAGCAGCTGTCGGAAACGCTTATGCCCTTGGGTGACTTCCCCGGCAAAGACGCCGTCCGCGCCTATGCCGAGGGGCTTGGGCTTGTCACCGCAAAAAAGCCCGACAGTCAGGAAATCTGTTTTGTTCCCGATAACGATTATGCCGCGTTTATAAAGCGCAGAATCGGCTCTCTGCCCGAGGAGGGTAACTTTGTTGACCTTGAGGGCAACATCCTCGGCAGACACAAGGGAATCATAAATTACACCGTCGGTCAGCGCAAGGGCTTGGGCATTGCCTTCGGCAAGCCGATGTTTGTCATACGCATTGACGCGCAAAAGAACGAAGTCGTCCTCGGCGAAAAGGGCAGCGAATTTTCAGACACTTTGTACGCGGTAAACCCCAACTTTATTCCGTTTGACACATTGGACAAACCAATCCGCGCCGCCGCGAAGATACGCTACAGCGCAAAGCCCGCAAACGGAACCGTCTCGGCGGAGGGCAGCCGTATAAAAATTGTCTTTGACGAGCCGCAGCGCGCAATCACCCCGGGGCAGGCAGTCGTACTTTACGACGGCGACACCGTCCTCGGCGGAGCAACAATAATTTAACACGAGGTGTTTAAAATAGCAGACTTTATTAAAGCAAGAAGAAAAATAATTGAAAGTGAATATAATTTTTTAAACGAGCGCCAAAAGCAGGCGGTTTTTCACACCGAGGGGCCTCTGCTGGTTCTTGCGGGAGCGGGCTCGGGCAAGACGACCGTTATAATTAACAAGATAGGTCATCTGATTCGCTTCGGCTCGGCTTACTCAAGTAATCGGATTCCCGACGGAATAAGCGAAGCCGACGCCGAGATTTTGGAATGGTACGCAAACGGCGAACTTGACGAGCTTCCGCCGCATCTTGAAGCCGCGCTGTGCGAGAACCCCGTTCCGCCCTGGCAGATACTCGCGATAACCTTTACCAACAAGGCGGCGGGTGAGCTTAAAAGCAGACTTGCCGCAAAGCTTGGCGACAGGGCAAGCGATATCTCGGCGGGGACGTTTCACTCAACCTGTGTAAAGATACTCCGCCGCGACATAGACAAGCTTGGCTACGACAGAAGCTTTACGATATACGATTCCACCGACCAGCAGACGGTGGTAAAGGGCTGTCTTAAAGAGCTTGGCATCGATGACAAAAAGTTTCCGCCGCGCGCGGTGCTTGCAGCAATAAGCAACGCAAAGGACGCGCTTATCACCCCCGATGAGTTTGCGCGGCAGTACAAAAGCGACTTTTATTATTCAAAAATCGCGGATATATACAGCCTTTATCAAAAAAAGCTTAAGTCTGACAGCGCCCTTGATTTTGACGACTTGATTGTCAAAACGGTAGAGCTGTTTGAAGGCTTCCCCGAGGTTTTGGAATATTATCAAAATAGGTTTAAATACATACTTGTTGACGAATATCAAGACACAAACGGCTTACAGGATTCGATTTTCACGCTTATTTCAAGAGATAACAAAAATATGTTTATGGTCGGCGACTTAAAGCAGAGTATATATCGTTTCCGTCTGGCACGACCGGAGCTTTTTATGGAAAAATACCACAGCTATTCTCTGGAAGACAGCGAGGAACAGAGAATCGACCTGCACAAAAATTTCCGAAGCCGAAAGGAAGTGCTCTTTGATGTCAATTTTATTTTTCGCAAGATCATGCACAGGAATCTCGGAAATGTAGAATATGATGATAATACGGCACTCTATGCCGGGATCGAATTTCCGAAACTGGTCACCAATGTTGAGACGGATGATCTGACGGCAGCAAAATCTCCGCTTTCCGGAAGTGAGATCCTGCTCTTTGATGCAGATTCGGTGACAGAGACAAATGCAAGAGAGGCCGAAGCACGTATGATCGGCGGACAGATCAAAGCGATCGTCGGAAGAGAGCTGGTCTATGACAAAGAAAGCAGGCATTACCGAAAAGCAGAATATCGCGATATCGTCATTTTGCTGCGTTCCTTAAGCGGCTGGTCGGAAGAATTTCTGGCAGTTTTATCGGATATGGGAATTCCGGCGTACACCGGGACGAGAAGCGGTTATTTTTCGGCACTGGAAGTGCGTACGGTGCTGTCCTTTCTGCGTGTCCTGGATAATCCAAGACAGGACATTCCGTTTACCGCAGTGCTGACGTCTCCAATCGGCACGTTTGCGACAGAAGAACTGGCGAAGATCCGTACGGAGAATCCCGAAGTT
>USLC01000150.1 GCA_900555375.1 uncultured Eubacteriales bacterium | reverse complement strand
CTGTGGGGGCTTGGCTTGATTGCCCTGCCGATAATACCTATGATTCTGCCCGAGAGTATCATAAACAGATTTTCAAGTATAGGAAATATGGAGGATTCGTCAACATCTTACCGTGTGTATATATGGATGGGAACCCTTGCGATGATAAAAGACTTCTGGCTGTCGGGAATAGGTATGGGACAGAAGGCGTTTACACAGGTTTATCCGTTTTATTCGTATAACGGAATAGTGGCACCGCACTCGCATAATTTGTTTTTGCAGATTCTGGTTGAGTCGGGAATTGCGGGAATAGCGGTATTTTTGATAATAGCGGTTCTGTTTTTAAGAAGAGTTATGACAGGCTATCAGGCAGGCGGCAAGGGAGATTCTCTGTCAACGGTAATGACGGCGCTGTCTGCGGGAATATGCGGATTTCTTTTACAGGGTATGTTTGACAACTGTTTTTATAATTACAGAGTAATGCTTGTCTTCTGGTGCGTGCTTGCTATGGGAAGAGCGTGCGTGTACGCGGCAGAGCAGAAAAGGGGGACGGCGGAAATATGATAAAAGTGGTTCAGGTGTCGTCTGATTCAAATATAGGCGGCGCGGGTAAGTGCATACTTACATTTTTAAAAACGTTCAACAGAGAGGTCTTTGACGTCTGCGTTGTTCTGCCGAAGAAAAGCCTGCTTCGCCCCAAGGCAGAGGCCCTCGGCATAAAAGTGTATGAGGCAGAGCACCTTGCCGAAAAATCTCTTGATTTTAAGGCGGTGTCGGGGCTTGTTAATCTGTTTAAACAGATTAAGCCCGATATTGTCCATACTCACGCAAGTATGTCGGCAAGAATCGCCGCAAAGCTTTGCGGAATAAAGACGGTGTATACGCGGCACAGCGTTTTCCCCCCGCCCGATAAGCTGTGTCACGGGATAGGCAAGGCGGTAAACGGGTTTATAAATAACCATACGGCTGACAGAATTATAGCGGTCGCAGAGGCGGCGAAGGAAAATATAGTTGTTACCGGGGTTGACCCAAAGAAGATTGACGTGATTTTAAACGGGGTTGAAGCGCTTGAGCCTTATGACGGCAAAAAGCTTACCGAGCTTCGCGCCGAGTATAATATAGCCGAGGGAGAAAAGGTTGCCGTTATGGCGGCGCGGCTTAATGTGGTAAAGGGACATAAGTATTTTGTAAAGGCGGCGGAAATTTTAAAAAGCAGAGGCTTAAAGTTCAAGTTTCTGATTGCCGGAACGGGCGATGTTGAGGACGAGATAATGCAGCAGATAAAGACAAGCGGACTTGAAGATGAAGTGGTTATGCTTGGCTTTGTAAATGATGTAGAGCCGCTTATGAATGTGATGGATGTGCAGGTCAACTGCTCCTTCGGGACCGAGGCGACAAGCCTTGCCCTGCTTGAGGGAATGAGCCTCGGCAAGCCGGCGGTGGTTACCGACTTCGGCGGAAATCCCGGGGTGATTAAAAGCGGAGTAAACGGATTTTTAACTCCCACACACGATGCGGAAACGCTTGCAAAGGATTTGGAAATGCTGTTTTGCGATGAGGCGCTGTACAGCAGAATGAGTGCCGCGTGCAGAAAAATATATAAAGAAAAATTTACCGCGGATGTATACGCAAAAGCAATAGAGGGCGTTTACACGGCGGTGCTTGCAAAGAAAAAATAATCATTTGGGCTGAAAGGAAATGAATACTATGGAAAACAAGAAAAAAGTGAGATTCAACGGTATGGACTTGTTTTTGATAATAGCGATAATTCTTGTCGCTGCGGCGGGGATATACTTTATCGGCGGCAGACGAAGCGGAGGGGCTTCGTCATCGGAGAAGAATGTCACCGTTACCTATACTGTAGAGCTGACGGGAAAAGGAGAGAATATGCTGAATCTTATCAAAGAGGGCGACGCGGTGATGGTAGGCGAAAAGGATAAGGCAAATATGAAGGTTACGGCGGTAGAGATCTCGCCGGCAAAGACGGACGGATACGATATAGAGACGGGAAGAGTTCTTCGCTCGCCCGTGCCCGATGAGTATGACATAAAGGTTACTATGTCGGCAATCGGAACGGAATCGGATTCGGCTGTAAAGGTTGACGGAGTTGCGTTAAGAGTGGGGCAAAACGCGGTGCTCAGCAGCAGAGGCTGGGCAGGCAGCGGTTATGCAATCGGTCTTTCGGCTGAGTAATCCCGAATTAGGAGGAGAATGAACAATGATTATTAACAAAGACGGAAAGCTTTTCGGAAAGATAAGCGTTATTGATATTTTGGCGGTACTGATTATAGTAGTGCTGATAGCGGGAATCGCAAGCCGATTTTCGGGCAAGTCCAATGTGGTGGTTTCATCGGGCGAAAAGATTAAATGTACGTTTCTTGTAAAGAATGTAAGAGAATATACGGCTGACGCGCTTAAGCAGGGCGGACCCGTGTATGACAAAACTTCAAAAGAATATATAGGCGAGATTGTTGACGTAAAGCAGACCGAGGGCAAGTTTAAAGTAAATATGGCTGACGGAAGCTTTAAAGACGCTGTCCCGCAGGAGAAGTACAATGTTTATGTTACGGTCGAGTTCAGCGGAAAGTCGGGCAGCAACGGATTCTATACGGCTGCCAATAAGTTCTTGGGCGCAGGAACATCAACAAATATAATAACAAAGTATGCCGAATGCGGAGCGTCGGTTTATTCAATTGAAGCAGAATAGAGAAATGGACGGTGAGGCATATGTTTCTTGCGGACGGATGGAAGGACTACAGAATCCTTGACTGCTCTGACGGGGAAAAGCTTGAGATATGGGGCGATAAAATTCTGGTTCGTCCCGACCCTCAGATAGTCTGGCGGTCGGATAAGTCAAGAGAAGAGTGGAAAAAGGCAGACGCAGTCTATCACCGCAGCAAAACGGGCGGCGGAAGCTGGGAATGTTTTAGCAAACTGCCTGAATCGTGGACGGTGAATTATAAAGATTTAAGGTTCGGCATAAAGCCGATGGGTTTTAAGCATACGGGACTCTTCCCCGAGCAGGCGGTAAACTGGGACTGGTTTTCGCGGCTGATAAAGGCAGAGACGCAAAGCGGCAGAGAGATAAACGTGCTTAATTTGTTTGCCTACACGGGCGGAGCGACCGTTGCAGCGGCAAAAGCGGGGGCAAGGGTTTGTCACGTTGACGCGGCAAAGGGAATGGTTGCTTGGGCAAAGGAGAACGCCGCGCTTTCGGGACTTTCGGAACATCCGATACGCTATATAGTAGACGATGTAAAGAAGTTTGCCCAAAGAGAGC
>USLC01000149.1 GCA_900555375.1 uncultured Eubacteriales bacterium | reverse complement strand
GCGGCGGCGAGAGCGATAGCCGGTGTGATAAAGGAAGAGGAGCTTCAGCCCGATTATATCATACCCGATGCGTTTAACCACGATGTCACGCCCGCGGTTGCAAAGGCGGTTGCGGAAGCGGCACGCAAAACCGGGGTTGCAAGGATATAAAATAAAAAAGACGGGAAACCGTCTTTTTTATTTTATGTTTATGTTAACTCCGTTCACTTCCACGCCGTCGGCGGCACGGATTAAAATATACTTAATGCCGTTTATCACCTGTGTGGAAACAAGCTCTTTGCGCTCGGGATTGACCTTGATTGTCACATCGGGCGTTGCAAGTTCAAACTTTTTTACGTTTATTATATTCTGCGGATTCACCTCTGTATCAGAGCCAAATTCGTCATTGTATTTTTTATCGAAGATATCTACTTTATCTTTATCTACGCCGCAGTATTCAAGCATTTTTTCAAGCTTATTCTTGCTGACCGTCAGCGGTTCTTCGTCCTTGGATTCTTTATGCTCGCGCACAATTTCCGAAACCTGTTCGTGAACCGAGCGCATCGTCTCAAAGTCGCATTCCTCGGCAAGTGTTTCGGTAAGACAGGACATAAATGATTTCTTTTGCTCTGATGCGGACATAGGCAAAGGAACATTAAAAATCTTTTCTATAAATGCCTCGTTTAAGTCGCTTATGTCTTTTGTATAATAAAGAGCGCCGTATATGTTTGCACACCTGTCATCAAACGACGGAAACATAAATCCTGTCTTTGGCGGGCAAAGCACTAAATCCGCGTCGATTGAGTGAAACAAGTTGTCATAATCACGGAAGGAAAGCGCGGTCTTCATCTGCTTTACGGGGCATATACTGCATATTATGTAAGAAAATACGTCTGTAGAATCTTCTTTTCTGCCGTCGGAAGCATAAGAAAAAACGTCATAATTGTCATATGCAAGAAGTATAACATAGTTGCCGTCTATGTTCATACTGTCGGCTGTGCTGCGATAAAACCGATTAACCGCGTCATCATCTTTAAGCCCAGATTTACGCAGACTCATCAAAAGCGAATGTTCCGGACTGCCTGCCACCTGTTTTGTATCAAATTCAATGCTAATCAGGTTCGAGCCGAGACTCCCCGACAGGGTTCTTTTCATAATCGAAAGAAGCTTTTCGCTTTCCTCTGCGCTGCAGTTTACCATTTGCTGATAAAAGGTGGTTACTATCTCGCGGTTTTCGTTTACCAAACAGCCGCGTATGCCCATAATATTGCTTTGGTCGGGTCTGAATCTGCGTCGTATTTCTCTTAATTCTTTATCATTCATAGATATTCTCCCATAGTAAAATTAATAAACGACAAGCCGAAATGACTTGCCGTTTGTTGGTATGCCTGATGCGATTCGAACGCACGACCTTCAGAGTCGGAGTCTGACACTCTATCCAGCTGAGCTACAGGCACATATAAGTCTAAACTTTATTATAACACATTCGGGTTACAATTTCAAGTGTTTTTTATCATAAATTGTGCCTGCACGTTTAAAAGCGCAGGCACAATTATATATGCTATCTTACCATCTCGTCCTGATGCCCGGTTGCCTTATGCGATTTAATTACGCTCATAATCTCGTCAATGCTGCTTGCTGCCATATCTCCGAGAACGGTGTTCTTGACCGCGGAGGAGGCGTTGCCGATTTCAAGAGCCTGAGATACATCGCCCGTTTTGATTAATCCGTATAAAACGCCGGCAAGATACGCGTCGCCGCTGCCGATTCTGTCTATAACTTCAATGTTTTTATATGGTTCTTCCTCATAGAACTTGCCGTCGTAAAAAATCTTTGAGTTAAAGTTGTGGCGCATAGGCGAAACAACCTCTCGGCGGGTTGTTGCAACAAGCTTACAGCCGTAATCGTCTACGTATCCGCGCATAATCTCTTCAAGAGTTCCCGTCCTTCTCAGCATACGTCTTGAGGTCTCCTCCGAGACAAACAAAAAGTCAACATAATTAAACACGTCTTCTATGACTGCGCGCGCCTCATCCTCGCTCCAGAGAGCGGCGCGGTAGTTTACATCAAATGAAATTAAGGCACCCGCATCGTGAAAGCGCTTGATTATCTGAAGCGCGGTATCGCGAAGCTGCGGATTAATTGCCAGGGTAATACTGCTTATATGAAAGACCTTTGTCTTTTCAAAAATATCATCGGGAAGCTCACCGAGACTTAGCGAACACATAGACGACCTCGCCCTGTCATATATAACCGAAGATTTCCTCGGATAGGCGCCGCTTTCGTAATAGTACACGCCGAGACGGGCTTCGTTTGAGTCGTCATACACAAGATAATCGTCGCTTACGTTTCCGTAGCGGATTTTATTGCGGACAAAATGACCGATTTTGTTCGCGGGGATTTTGGTAATAATGGCAGACCTTACGCCAAGCATTGCCGCGCCCGAGACAACATTCAGTTCGCTGCCGCCGACATTTTTTTCAAAGGTTTCGCTTTGAGAAATTTTTTCTTTGCTGGGAGGCGAAAGACGAAGCATAACCTCGCCCATACCTATTATATCAAATTCGGTGTTTGGTTTAAACATTCATATCACTCCTCATAATTGACTGAGAAAAATTTTTATACATAAATTAATTATATCAGTATATCCGAAAAATTTCAAGATAAATTTAAACTAATATATAACTATTCTTGACAAGTTAAAAAAGGTGTGCTAATATAAGCTAAGATTTGAGAGGAGACGGTTATATGAAGTTAATGATTGCATCGGATATCCACGGCTCGGCTTTATACTGTGAAAAGCTTCTGGAAAGATACAGACACGAAGCCCCCGACAAGCTTCTGCTTCTGGGGGATATTCTGTATCACGGACCGAGAAATGATTTGCCTGACGAATACTCGCCCAAGGAAGTTATAAAAATGCTTAATAATATAAAAGACAAAATACTGTGCGTAAGGGGTAACTGCGACGCAGAGGTAGACCAGATGGTGCTTGACTTTCCGATAATGGCCGACTATATTATACTGAATTTGGATGATGAGACCGTTTTTGCAACTCACGGGCATATATACAATGAACAGAATCTGCCACCTATGGGGAACTGTAATATTCTGCTGTGCGGACATACGCATATAACGAAGTTTGTGCGGCACGGCGGATATACTTATATAAATCCCGGGTCGGTTTCAATCCCGAAGGAAGGAAGTCTGCGCGGATATATGATTTATGAAGATAAAAAATTTATCCGTAAGGATTTGGACGGTAATATAATTAATTTGTAAT
>USLC01000148.1 GCA_900555375.1 uncultured Eubacteriales bacterium | reverse complement strand
TTCCGAAAAGATTGTCTCTTTTCCGTCCGCGCTTGCCATAAAATACAGATAGTTTGTGCTTTCGGGATAAAGCGCCGCCTCTACCGACTTAAGCCCCGGCGAAGCAATAGGTCCTATCGGAAGTCCGCTGTTTTTGTAGGTATTGTACGGCGAATCAATCTGCGTGTCTTCATTGCTGAGTACACTTTTGCGCTCTTTTAAAACATATTGAACCGTTGCGCAGGATTCAAGCTTCATTCCCCTGTTCAAACGATTGACAAAGACCGACGCAACCTTTCCTCTGTCTTCATCCCCTGCCGCCTCGCGCTCTATTACCGAGGCAAGGGTTACAATTTGGTCAAGCGTATACGAGGGCTTTGCCTCATCATAAACGCTTACAACCCGATTATTAAAATTTTCGAGCATTTTATCTATTATATCGTGTTCTGTCATATCGGACGAAAAGCTGTAGGTATCGGGAAAGAGATATCCCTCAAGGCGATTCTCTCTTTGCGGAATATCGTTTACAAAGGCATAATCAAATCTTCCGCTCTCTGCTTCGCGCATAAACACATTCTTGTTTATAAGCCCCTGCTTTTCAAGCAAGTCCGCAATCTGCCTAAACTCATACCCCTCGGGTATGGTAACCGAGACTCCGTCGCTGTCGGCAATTTTCTCAAGCTCGCTTAAAATCTCTCTGTAGCTCATCGACGAGTTAAGCCGATGAACACCTGCCTTATATATATGCTCTCCCGTTTTTTTGGCATATATTTTAAAAGCGGTTTTGCTTGAAATCAGCCCCGATTCTTTCAGCTCTTTAATTATTGCCGAGGCGGTCTCTCCCTCCGTTATTTTTATATCAACGTTTCTGTTGCCGCCGCCGATTCCGCGGACATCCGCAAAAAGAATGCCTGCCCCGATTAATATTATCGCCGCCGCGGCTATACATATGATTTTTTTCATACTCTCACCTCATCTTAAGTGAAATTGTGCTTTGACCCTACAGTATACGTATAAGTATCTCCGCCGCAGCGGTAATCGCAATGCACAAAAGCACGGGTATGCTCACAAAGCTCTGACCGAGCAGTACCGATGCCTTAATTTTGTTATTCTTCGGTCTTTTTTTGGTTACCGAAACAAATATGCCAAACACAGCGGCAAATCCGACTATGCCTGCGGCAAAAAGCTTTATTGTTGCTGTCGGCTCATATATCAGCTCTGAATTAAAATATCCGAGCAGCAGAGCCGCCATATTGTTTCCGAAGTGAAATACCATCGCCGCATAAAGCGACTCGCTTCTGTTTACAACGCTTGCAAGAACAACTCCCATCAGTATATATCCCGCAAGGCTGTATAAATCGCCGTGCATAAGCGCAAACATCACCGTTGAAAATATGACCGCCGCGCGGCTGTTTAACTCTGACATAGAGCCGAGGACAATGCCGCGGAACAAAAATTCTTCAAATATTGCCGGGATTATTCCTGTAACAAACATTGCCGCGCAAAGCTCCGCCGCAGAGCCCGGCGTGTATGATTCCGCGCTGTTGAAAATCATATTAAACGGCAGATTAACCGCTATCATAACAAACTGAAAGCATACACCCATTATCAGCGCGAGTACAATCATATACCGGCTGCACTTCTTTAAACAAAATCTTTCTGCGGCTGTCTGAGCGGTTATACCGTCAAGCTTTGCATATATGGCAATCGGTACAACATATGCCAAAAGGCCTGTTATCAGCGACTCAAGATAAACGGGTACCGAATCCTCAAAAAAGCTTCCTATCATACGAAGAACAAACATAGTAAGCATACTTATCGCCGTGACGGCAAGAAGCATCCAACGTATTCCGCGAAGCTTTTGTTTATCTCTTAAATATACGGTTGCCATTTTGCTTCATCTCCCCGGGTGAATCACCTTGTCAACTTTACAATCAAATTTATCCGTCGGCAGGCTTTCTGCCATACACTCGGTATACGCAAGCCCTATCGACCTGCCTTTAAACCCTGCCAAAAACCTGTCATAATATCCGCCGCCGTAGCCGAGCCTTGCCCCAAATCCGTCAAATGCAAGCCCCGGAACAATCGCAACGTCTATCTCGTCACTTTGCAGTTCTTTCAGCTCTCCGCTTTCCGCAAGGGTCCGCTTCGGTTCCGAAATTCCGTATGCGCCCGCTTCAAGCCGACTTATATCATCTATCCTTATAAGTCTCATTGTATGGCTTTTTGTGTCGCACAGCGGAACGGTCACAATCTTTGCATCGCATAAAGCTTTTTTTATAAAGCGAATTGTTGAAACCTCGCTGCCGAACGACACATATACAAATATCGATGACGCCGACTTATATTCATCAGAGTTTATCAGCATATCAAAAATCTCATTTTCTTCCGCGGCGCGTCTGCCGTCATCGATACAAGCGCGTATTTTTTTATAAAGCTTTCTTAAATTCCGCTTATCGCTCATATCAGCGGATACTGCATCTGTTCAAGTATTTCGCGCCCGCTGCCGTCAAGACCCGCAAAATAATCAACGATTGCCTCGCCGAATTCAAGTGCCGCTCCCGCACCCCTTGCAGTGATAACATTGTCGTCGGACACGACATAGCAATCGCATATCTCGGCGCCGTGAAGATGCTCTTCAAACCCCGGGAAGCATACTGCCGCCTTTCCGTCAAGTATCCCAAGCTCGCCCAGAATCATAGGTGCGGCACAGATTGCCGCTATCATAAGCTCGTTATCCTTGCAGTATTCAATCAATTCATTTACCTTTTTATCCGCCTGAAGGTTAAGCGTTCCCGGCATTCCTCCCGGGAGAATTATTCCGTCTACGCTGTCTTTTTCTATCTCGTCCACGGTTGTATCGCATATTATATTGACAGAATGTGCGCCGCGGACAACATCTCCGCCCACACCGGCTGTCATCACGGGTATTTCGGCTCTTCTTAGTACGTCTGTCGGCGCAAGAGCCTCAACCTCTTCAAATCCGTCCGCTAAAAGTACATATACCATTTTTAACGCTCCTTTTTATTTATTTTTCTTTTTATAAATCACAACGCCTGCAATGCATCCGGCTGCAACTGCCAGAATAATTATGAATGGCGCAATCGGTGTATTATCTCCTGTTTTTACTTTTGATTTTTGTGTATTTTTCTTTGTTTCTGTTTTAACTGTTTCGTCTTTTTTATTTGTTGATTCATCTTTTTTATCAGATGGATTTGTTGGTTCTTCTTTTTTGTTTTCTGTTAATGCTTCATATGCTTTATTTAATGTTGCTAATGCTTCATCAATATCTTCTTGTGAACTT
>USLC01000147.1 GCA_900555375.1 uncultured Eubacteriales bacterium | reverse complement strand
CCCCCCCCGCCGCAATTTTATCCGCAACCTCTTGCGAAAGCACCTTTATCTCGGGCATATTCTCACCTCTTTTAAATTAATTTCAGGAATTTTTCGCCTTTGCCTGCAAATCATAAAGCACGGTCATTGCCTGCATAGGCGTCATTGCATTTAAGTCAAGCGACTTAAGCTCGTCACAGATTTCATTCTCTTCGGCATTGAAAAAGCCCATCTGTCCGCCGCTTTGTCTGTCTATCCTGGCTGTATTTATTTTTTCGGTTCTGACCTCGCCTTCGCCTCCCGATTCAAGCGAGGCAACAATCTCTCTTGCGCGGTTTACCACCGATTTTTTAACTCCGGCAAGGGCGGCAACGTCCACGCCGTAGCTCTCGTCGGCTCCGCCGCGTATGATTTTGCGCAGAAAGCTGATTGTTCCGTTATGCTTCTTTACGGCAATGCAATAATTTTTTACATTCGGTATTTTATCCTCAAGCTGAGTAAGCTCGTGATAATGCGTGGCAAACATCGTCTTTGCTCCGCACTTTTTCACATCGGCTATGTATTCAACCACAGACCACGCAATGGCAAGTCCGTCATACGTGCTTGTTCCTCTTCCTATCTCGTCAAGCACAACAAGGCTTTTTGAAGTAGCATTGTCAAGTATGTATGAAACCTCGTTCATTTCAACCATAAACGTACTTTGCCCCGATGATAAATCATCAGACGCCCCAACCCTTGTAAAAATCTTATCAACTATTCCTATTTCGGCGCTTTTTGCCGGTACAAAGCTGCCTGCCTGAGCCATCAGCACTATAAGCGCCGTTTGTCTCATATATGTTGACTTACCCGCCATATTCGGTCCGGTGATTATCAGGACCTGATTTTCGAGGTTATCAAGCGTTGTGTCATTGACTATAAATCCCGAGCCGCGAATAAGCTTTTCCACCACGGGATGTCTGCCGTCTTTTATTATAATCTTGTCCGACATATTAACGCTTGGCATAACATACGAATATCTCTCGGCCGCCGCGGCAAACGAGCAAAGCATATCAACCAGCGCGACAATCTCTGCCGACTTTAAAACTCTTTGAAATGCCTCCGCTACTCTTTCGCGCACCTGACAAAACAGCTCATATTCCATATCCAAAAGCTTTTCGCCCGAGACCAGTATCTCTTCCTCAAGCTCTTTTAAATCGGGTGTAACATACCTCTCTCCGTTTGTCAGCGTCTGCTTTCTGATAAAGTAATCGGGAACAAGCTCTTTATATGAATTGCTGACCTCCATATAATAGCCGAAGACTTTGTTATAGCCGAGCTTCATTATTTTGATTCCCGTCTTTTCCTTTTCTTTTTCTATCATTTCAAGCATCACGGATTTACCGTTCTGCACCAGATTATAAATCCTGTCAAGCTCTTCGTTTGCCCCTCTTTTGATAAGGTCCCCGTTACGCAAGCTTGCGGGAGCGTTACTGTTTATATTATCATCTATAATTTTGCAGACATCGTCCAGGGTGTCAAGGCGTACCGCGCACGATGAAAGCAGCTTAGAGCTTGCACCCTGCAAAATGTTCATAAGAATCGGCAGCTGTCTTAAAGATTCGCCTAGGCTCAGCAGGTCGGGGCAGTTTGCATTTTTATAAACAATTCTGTTTATAAGCCTCTCCATATCCCTTACCTCGTGAAGAGCCGCCATTATTTCCTCTCTCATAAGCGGATTTCCCAAAAGCTCTGCCACCGCAAGATGACGGTTGGTTATCGCCGCGCAACTGCACAGCGGGGCGGTTAAGCTCTTTCTCAAAAGCCTTGCTCCCATCGCTGTAGAAGTCATATTAAGCGTATGCAAAAGCGACCCCTTTGCATTTCTGTCGCGCATAGTCTCAAGCACTTCAAGATTGCGCAAACTGTACATATCAAGCTGCATCTTCTCTACATCGCGGTCAACCTGTATGCCGGTAATGTTTTTAAGCTCTGTCTTTTGCGTTTCCTCCAGATAGACAAGAAGCGCCCCCACGGCGCGAATACTATACTGCTTATCGGCGGAAATAACCGTTTCAACCGAACCAAACTGCTTTTTTATCTTCTCCGCCGCCTCGTCAAATTCATACGCCCAATCCCTGAAGTTTCTGACAAATGCGTGAGCCTTATCACCCATCTCGTCAACCAGCCCGGTATCCTCCCACGTTTCAAGATTTACGATAATCTCACTCGGCGAATATCTGACAAGCTCGTTTAAAAGCTGAAGCTTAATATCTCTGCCCGAAAATTCGCTGACAGAGCATTCGCCCGTGGTTATGTCCGCAAAAGCGGCAGCCGCTCCGTTTTTATCCTTGTATACTGAGCACAGATAATTGTTTTTTGTCGAATCCAAAGCCCCCGAATCCATCAGCGTTCCGGGGGTAATCACCCTTATAACCTCTCGTTTTACGATTCCCTTCGCCTGCTTGGGGTCCTCGGTCTGCTCGCAGACGGCGACCGAATATCCCGCAAGCACAAGCTTTGAAATATACGAATTTGCCGCGTGAAAGGGTACGCCGCACATAGGCGCACGTTCTTTAAGTCCGCACGCACGCCCCGTAAGCGCAATATCCAAAATTTTTGAGGCAATCTCGGCATCGTCAAAAAACATTTCATAAAAGTCGCCCAGCCGAAACATAAGTATACAGTCGCTGTATTGGTCTTTAACCTCAAAATACTGCCGCATCATCGACGTCAGCTTTTCTCTGTCTATTATTTCAGTCACTTGACTTCCTCCGTTTCAGAAATCCAAAATATTAATGATGGCAGCCTGAGCACGAATCGCACGAGCAGCCGCAGCCCTCGCTGTGTTCGGGTGCTACTCCCTGCTTTATAATATTGTCCATTTTGCTCAGCATCATCTCAAACGCTCTTGTCTTCTCGACATAATCGTGTATTATTTGATTCTTCATAATCTTGTTAAATTCGCTTTGAAGATATTCGTTTACCGCCTCGATATCCTCCTGCGAAGGTTCTTTGCCCTGATACTCTGAAATTTTTAAATCGCGTTTTTCGTTATATCCGCTGATTAGCTCTGATGCTTCCTTATCCTCCATTAGATGACGGCTTGCCTCCTGAGCAGCCTTTTTCTCATCGCTGTGCGCTATCAAATCGGCTATTTCCTGTGCTTTTTCAAATATCTGTTCTTTAGACATAGTTAAAATCCTTCTTTCTTTTTAAATTGTTAAATTCTATTTAACCACTTCTCCGATAAGCGACCACGTCCGCGCATCGGTTATTTTTACGTCAACCATCTGCCCGACAGAGCAGCAGCCGCCTTTAAAGTTTACAAC
>USLC01000146.1 GCA_900555375.1 uncultured Eubacteriales bacterium | reverse complement strand
AAGCTTAGAAACCGCGGGCCCGGGAACCTCGGCTCTCATAAGATAAAGCGAGTTGTTGCCTGCAACGGGAATAATCGCCATTACAAAGACAAGCACTCCCATACCTCCGACCCAATGGGTAAAGGCTCGCCAGAATAACATTCCCTTAGACAATGCTTCTATGTCGGTAAGTATTGTTGCGCCGGTTGTGGTAAAGCCGGAGGCTGTCTCAAAAAAACAGTCGATATATTTTGGAATTTCGCGGCTTATATAAAACGGAAGAGCGCCGATAAGTGACCACATTATCCAAAGCAAGCCGATGGTCATTAGCCCCTCTTTTGCATAAAATTCACTTTTCTGCGGCTTTTGGATATGCATAACTGTGCCAAGCACAACCGAAATCAATGCGGATATTAAAAAACTTTTTGCCGTATTATATTCGCCGTATACAAGTGATACCGCGGCAGGAAGAAGCATAAGAACGGCCTCTATTATCATAAATCTGCCGAGAATACCGAAAATAAGTCTTTTTTTCATAGTCTGAAATGCCCGACCTTTCTTTGATATTAAACAAAAATCTCTTTTAAGTCGTGAATCGTATCCGTGCTTGACACCACGATTACGTTATCGCCAAGCATAATACAATCGTTTCCGCCGGGTACGATTGAACGTCTGCCGCGGACTATGCTTGCGATAATTACGGTGTTCTTGGTTTTAAGCTCGCGCAGGGGAATATCAAGATACGGCGCCTGCTCGCGAATCTGAAATTCAAGAGCTTCGGCTCTCTCGTCAAGAATCTTATATATCGTCTCAATGTTATTGCTGTTTTCCGAGTTCTTCATAGCGCGGATATAGCCGAGAATGTTGTTTGAGGCAAGCTGTTTGGGTGATACAATGCTGTCTATTCCCAGGGTGTCGGCAAGGGCTATATAAGAGCCTCTTGTTACCTTTGATATAACCTTTGAGACATTTTTGGTCTGCGCATACAATGCCATAATCATATTTTCTTCATCGATTCCCGTAAGCGCCGCAAAAGCGTCTACGGATTCGATACCCTCTTCTTTTAAGACATTATGGTCTGTGCCGTCTGCGTTTATAATGCTTACGTCAGACAGTTGTTCCGAAAGCTCTAAGCAGCGTTTATAGCTGTTCTCTATAATCTTTACGGACATCCCCAAAGAGACCAGCTGTTTTGCCAGATAATAACCTATTCTTCCGCCGCCCACAAGCATAACGGATTTAATCTTGCTGTGAAAAGCATCGGTCTTTTTAAAGAAGCGTTCCGCCTCTTTATGGTCGCAGACTATACTTAGTCTGTCACCTGCCTGCGGAATAAAATTACCGTCCGGAATTATAACGCTTCCGTTTCTCTCTACGGTGCAGACAAGAATTTTAATTCTGTATTTTTTGTAAATATCAGAGAGCGCATTTCCGACAATGGGGTTTGATGAGCTTATTTTAAACTCTATCAGCTCAACCCTTCCGTTTGCAAACACTTCAACCTGAGCGGCGGCAGGCAGAACGAGAAGCCTCGTCATTTCATTTGCCGCGGCAAATTCGGGATTAACGGTCATACTCAGACCCAACTCGTCTTTCATATAGTCAAGCTGTCTGTAGTATTCGGGATTGCGGACTCTTGCGATGCAGCGTCCGGCTCCGATTTTCTTGGCAAGGGCGCAGCACAGCATATTAACTTCGTCATCGGGGGTTGCCGCGATTATTACGTCTGCTTTGTCAACTCCTGCTTCCATTTGAACATCGTATATTGCTCCGTTTCCCTGAACGGACATTATATCGTGAGTTCCGATAAGTGCGTTAAGACGCGCAGGATCGTTGTCAACCACGGTTATGTCGTGGTTTTCATCAAGAAGACGCTCGGCAATTTTCTTGCCGACCTTTCCTGCCCCTATTACTACAATTCTCATATATTTATACTCCCCAAATTAAATTTCTGTATTTCCATTAGGTAATATAGCACAATCTTTGCCATTTTTCAAGTGGTTTCAGAAAATTTTACTTATAAATTTTTAAAATTATACCAATTAATGACGATATGTTTAAAACCTCGGTTAAATTGCTGTACTTATGCTATGTATAAAAACAGATGTTTGATATAAAAGGCATATGGCGGCGAATATTTGTGCAGTTTGACAATTTTTGTGCGCAATGAAAAATTTTCTTGCATTTTTCGTCGGTTTATACTACAATAATAGTATGGCTAACGCCGAGAAATTTATTATTTGTTATAAATTAGGAGGAATTTCACGTGCAGAAACTTGAACAGCTTTATGAAGGCAAAGCAAAAAAGGTATTTAAGACAGACGACCCTGAGGTTTTGATGGTTGACTATAAGGATGACGCAACCGCTTTCAACGGGGAGAAGAAGGGAACAATAGCATCAAAGGGAATTATAAATAATAAGGTTACCAATCACTTTATGAGAATGCTTGAAGCAAAAGGGATTCCCACTCATTATATAGATCAGGTTTCGGACCGTGAAACTCTTGTTAAAAAGGTTACGATAGTTCCGCTTGAAGTCATTGTAAGAAATGTTGCGGCAGGTTCGTTCTCAAAACGCTACGGTGTTGAAGAGGGCAGAGAACTGCTGTGCCCAACGCTTGAATTCAGCTATAAAAATGATGACCTCGGCGATCCGCTGATTAACACATATCACGCCCTTGCTTTGGGAATTGCGACTCAGCAGGACATAGATACTATTTCTGAATATACTTTTAAAATTAACGATATCTTAAAAGAGTATCTTATAGGACTTGGAATAAAGCTGATTGATTTTAAGGTTGAGTTTGGCAAAACATCTGACGGAACAATTGTTCTTGCCGATGAGATTTCGCCGGATACCTGCCGCTTTTGGGATGCCGAAACAAACGAGAAGCTTGATAAGGATCGCTTCCGCCGCGATATGGGCGGGGTTGAGGATGCCTATCACGAGATTATGAAGCGCCTTATGGGTGAATAATAATTACTTCGGACTTATCCTGCCCACAGGATAAGAGCGATTTTGAGTTTATATGTGGGCAGAAAGGTTATGGAACTTACAGTGATACAAAATGAGACTATTGTTGTAATAGATTTTGGCGGTCAGTATAATCAGCTTATCGCGCGCCGAGTGCGCGAGGCTAACGTATACTGTGTCGTTTTGCCGTATTCAAAAAGTATAGAAGAAATAAAAAAATATAAAGAGTTATTAGATTCAGAAATTATCAATCAGGAGGAATTTAATAAAATAAAAAAAGTATCTATATAGATACTTTTTATTTATTCTGTAACTTTTCTTTTATAATTTCCTGAT
>USLC01000145.1 GCA_900555375.1 uncultured Eubacteriales bacterium | reverse complement strand
GACCACGGACTCCTTGGCGATGAAGCCGGAGATGAGCGCCGTGGCGCACCGCCAGTCGCCAAAGCCGAGAGGGGCAAACACGGGTGAGATTATGCCCGCCGCCTTGGCAAGAATGCTGTCGCGCGGGTCTGCCGCAATGTTCAGCCTTATGTCAAACTTTTGCAGAAACCACACAATGACTGACGCGACAAATATAACCGTAAACGCGCGCTCTACAAAGTCCTTTGCCTTGTCCCACAGAAGCATAAGCACATTTTTTGCGCCCGGCATACGATAATTGGGAAGCTCCATAACAAACGGAATCGCCTCGCCCTTAAATATGGTTTGCTTGGATATCAGCGCGGTGAGTATTCCCGTCAGTATGCCGAATATGTAAAGACAAATCATCACAAGTCCGCCGTGCCGCGGAAAGAACGCGGCGGTGAAAAATGCGTAAATGGGAAGCTTTGCCGTACAGCTCATAAACGGAGTAAGCATTACCGTCATCTTTCTGTCGCGCGCCGAGGGCAGGGTTCGGCTTGCCATAACCCCCGGGACGGTGCAGCCGAAGCCTATCAGCATAGGAACAATGCTTCTGCCCGAAAGTCCGATTTTGCGCAGAAGCTTATCCGTCACAAAGGCAACGCGCGCCATATATCCGCTGTCTTCAAGCATAGACAGAAAGAAGAAAAGCGTAACGATTATGGGAACAAAGCTTAGTATGCTGCCCACGCCGCTGAAGATTCCGTCAACTATAAGAGAGTGCAGAACGGGGTTTATGTTTGCTGCCGAAAGAAGCATGTCAACAGCCTCACATATCCAATTTATTCCAAACTCCAAAAGCTTTTGAAGATGCGCTCCTATAACGTTAAACGTAAGGTAAAACACAAGCGCCATAATCCCTATAAATGCGGGAATGGCAGTATATTTGCCCGTCAGAACCGCGTCGATTTTGCGGCTGCGTATGTGTTCCTTGCTTTCGGCGGGCTTTACAACGGTTTTTTCGCACAGCCTTGTTATAAACGAAAATCTCATATCCGCGATGGCAGCGGCGCGGTCAAGTCCGCGCTCTGCCTCCATTTGGCAGATTATATGCTCTATCATTTCCTTTTCGTTATCGGTCAGATTCAGGGAGCTTTCAACAAGCGGGTCGCCCTCGGCAAGCTTGCTTGCGGCGAACCTGAGCGGAATCCCCGCCGCCTTTGCGTGGTCTTCGATAAGGTGCATTATTCCGTGCAGACAGCGGTGTACCGCTCCGCCCGCCTCGCCCTCGGGGCAGAAGTCGTGCCGCACGGGTCTTTCACGGTATTTGGCAACGTGCAGGGCGTGCTTTATAAGCTCGTCCACGCCCTCGCCCTTGGCGGCGGAAATCGGAACAACGGGAATCCCCAAAAGCCGTTCCATCTCATTTATGCGTATTGTTCCGCCGTTTCCCCTTACCTCGTCCATCATATTAAGGGCAAGAACGGTCGGAACGTCAAGCTCAATAAGCTGCATAGTCAGGTACAGGTTACGCTCTATATTGGTTGCGTCGGCTATATTTATTATGCCTGTCGGCTTCTCGTCAAGTATAAACCTGCGCGAGACAATCTCCTCGCCCGTGTAAGGCGAGAGCGAGTATATTCCGGGCAGGTCGGTCACGCGCGTGTCGGGGTGACCGACTATACTTCCGCTTTTTTGGTCAACCGTGACGCCGGGGAAGTTCCCCACGTGTTGGTTAGAGCCCGTCAGGCGGTTAAAAAGCGTTGTCTTGCCGCAGTTCTGATTCCCCGCAAGGGCAAAGGTCAGAATCGTCCCCTTGGGGAGGGGGGCTTCGTCCTGCTTGTTGTGATACTTGCCGTCCTCACCGAGACCCGGATGCTCTGAGGCAATCCGCGCGGGGGATTTACTCTTTTTAATCGGGGCGCCGCATTCCATTTCCTCGCTAACGGTTATTTTTTCGGCGTCGGCAAGACGAAGAGTAAGCTCGTACCCGTGAATCCTCAGCTCCATCGGGTCGCCCATAGGCGCGTACTTTATCACGGTGACCTCCGCCCCGGGGATAACGCCCATATCCAAAAAGTGACGGCGGAGCGAGCCGTCGCCGCCGACCGCGCATATCCGTGCTGTTTTTCCTATCTTTAAATCTTTAAGAGTCATTTAATTTCCCCCGAGTGCTTGTACTTTTGTATATTCTATGCAACATTGTTTCAAGATAATATAATTTTATCGCATAAAGGCAGAAGTGTCAAGTAAAATTAAGGCAATAAAAATAAATATAAAAATTTTGTAAATTTCTCTTTACATTTGAAGTAATATGTGGTATACTGACACTAATTGAACAGCTTGTCTTTAAAGAGCGATGCGGGACATCGGCAAGACGACATTTTTATTTGTTGCGGAATATCCGAAACTTATGCATTATTATGCCTTGTCTGCGTGCGCGGACAAGGCTTTTTAAATTTTAATTTAACAGGGAGAGTTGAAAATGTCAAACAAAAACGAAGGCATCTTTGATGCCAGAAAACTCGGCTCGGGCAAAATGCTGGTTCTCGGACTTCAGCATATGTTCGCAATGTTCGGAGCAACCGTGCTTGTTCCGATTATCACGGGGCTCAGCGTATCGTCCACATTGCTTTTTGCGGGAATAGGAACGCTTCTGTTCCATATCCTGACAAAGGGTAAGATTCCGGCATTCCTCGGTTCGTCATTTGCGTTCCTCGGCGGATATGCGGCGGTATCACTGCTTTGCGACCAGAACGGAATCGATAATTTTTCCGCTTATGCGGGCGTGGGAGTAGCCGTTGCGGGTCTTATATACGTTGTTCTTTCCATTCTGTTTAAGGTTTTCGGACCGCAGAAGGTTATGAGATTCTTCCCGCCGATTGTAACGGGTCCTATCATAATTGCGATTGGTCTTACGCTTTCGTCGTCGGCTATAACAAACTGCTCGGCTAACTGGTGGCTTGCTATGGTTGCCGTTGCGGTAATCATTGCCTGCAACATCTGGGGTAAGGGAATGGTTAAGATTATCCCGATACTGATAGGAGTTATCGTATCTTATCTTGTTGCGGCGGTTACGGGAAACGTTGACTTCACAACCGTTAAAGAGGCGGCGTGGATTGGTCTCCCCGTTGTTTGGCACAACACGGCTCTCTCTCTTATAGGGGACGCGGGCACAAACTCTTCGGTTATAATCACATCGATTATAACGATTGCGCCGATTGCCATCGCAACTATTATTGAGCATATCGGCGATGTATGCGCGATATCTTCAACGGTTGAGAGAAATTATATCCAAGACCCCGGACTTCACAGAACGCTCCTCGGTGACGGTCTTGCAACCTC
>USLC01000144.1 GCA_900555375.1 uncultured Eubacteriales bacterium | reverse complement strand
TATCGTCGGTGCAAGGAGTATCTCTGCAATCTTTCTTGTGTAACTCTTGTTCTGCGTGAGCAGGTTGTTCTTTATAACCTGCTGTGTAATCGTACTTCCACCCTGTGTTATCTCCATGTTGTGTTTCAAAAGCGAAACACCTGCTCTCATCGTGGCAACAAGGTCCACACCTCCGTGTGTCTTAAATCGCTTGTCCTCCACGGCAATATAACCCTCATAAATATATGGCGATACATCATTTCTTTTTACGGGCGATGCAGAGCGAGAGGAAGAGCAAGAGATATTAGAAAAAGGATTTAATTTGTCGGCAACAGTTTTAAAGGTTGGACACCACGGTAGTAAAAACTCTACCACATATCCGTTTTTGCGTGAGATTATGCCAAAGTATGCAATAATTTCGGTTGGAAAAAACAGCTATGGTCACCCGACAGAGGAGGTGTTAAGCCGTCTGCGTGATGCAGATGTTAAAGTATACCGCACCGATATGCAAGGTGACATTGTAGTTGTAAGTGACGGTAAAACAGTTACTGTTACACCAAAGAAAAACGAAAGCCTTCAAACAAACCCGACTGAAAATGAAAAATCAAAGTCTGATAAAAGCCCTGTAAGCTCGGCAGATCGGGAAGAGTGTAAATATATAGGCAATGCAAATACAAAAAAATTTCATTATCCCGAATGCAGAGCGGTTTCGCAGATGAAAGAGAAAAACAAGGTTTATTTAAATTGTACACGTGATGAAGCTATAAATCGCGGCTATACTTCTTGTGGACAGTGTAATCCGTAAATTTAATACAGCGTTTACAATATATAAATTTTTAAAAATTGGCTTTTGGTTTTTCTTTATTTTAAAATAATTTTTGCAAACAATTGATTTTTTTTCGCAGATGATGTAAAATAACAGTGCAGGTATGCAGAAAGCAAATTGAGATGATTAATTTATCATCAAAAGATGGCGTGCCTATTAAATTAAAATACTTGCGGAAAGGAATGTTTAAACAATGATTAAATCAAACAAATATTCGGGAACAAAAACAGAGAAGAATCTTGAGGCGGCTTTTGCCGGAGAATCTCAGGCAAGAAACAAGTACACATATTTTGCAAGCAAGGCGAAGAAAGACGGCTTCGAGCAGATTTCCGCGCTGTTTTTAAAGACCGCGGATAACGAAAAAGAACACGCAAAAATGTGGTTTAAAGAGCTTAACGGAATCGGTGATACAGCTGAGAATCTTGAAAGTGCGGCGCAGGGCGAGAACTTTGAATGGACGGATATGTACGAAGAATTTGCAAAGACCGCCGAGGAAGAGGGATTTTGCGAGCTTGCGGAAAAGTTCAGAATGGTAGGAGAGATAGAAAAGAAGCACGAAGAGCGTTACCGCGCCCTTTTAAAGAATGTTGAGACAGCCAAGGTGTTTGAAAAGAGCGAGATTAAAATATGGGAATGCCGCAACTGCGGTCATATAGCGATTGGCACAAAAGCGCCCGAGGTATGTCCCGTATGCGCACATCCGCAGAGCTATTTTGAAATTCACGCAGAGAATTATTAATAAGATTATACAAAAATCCTCTCTTTTTTACAAAGAGGGGATTTTTTGGGAAGAGATTTTTAACAAAAAATTCATCAATAAATTTTTAAAAAACATTGCATACATTTAATTTATGTGATATAATAGTTCAGATGATATCCTTTAATAATGGGAGATTATTGTTATATATTGCGGAGGTGTGGTTTTTGTTTAAAATTGTTAAAAAGGAATGTCTTAACCCCACTGTATCTTTGATAGAGGTTGAGGCTCCGTATATTGCAAGAAAAGCAGAACCCGGTCAGTTTATTATATTAAGAATAGACGAGCAGGGCGAGAGGATTCCGTTTACCATTGCCGATTATGACCGCGAGAGCGGAACGGTAACGGTTATATTTCAGATTGTCGGAATGTCAACAGAGAAGCTTAATCAACTGAATGAAGGGGATTATCTTTTGGATTTTGTGGGTCCTCTCGGTGTGGCGTCACACTTTGAAGGAATAAAGACTGCGGCGGTTATCGGCGGCGGACTGGGAACGGCTATCGCATATCCGCAGGCAAAAAAACTTCATACCGCAGGCGTTGACGTTGATATGATAAACGGCTTCAGAAACAGCGAACTTGTTATAATAGAGGACGAGTGCAAAAAGGCGTGCAGTACGCTTTATACTATGACGGACGACGGCTCTAACGGAAACAAAGGATTTGTTACCGCAAAGCTTGAAGAACTGATTAAAGGCGGCAAAAAGTATGACGTGGTTATCGCCATAGGCCCGCTTGTTATGATGAGGGCTGTATGCGAACTGACAAAAAAATACGGAATAAAAACCGTGGTAAGTATGAACCCGATAATGATAGACGGAACGGGGATGTGCGGAGGCTGCCGCATCACCGTTGGAGGAGAGACGAAGTTTGCCTGTGTTGACGGCCCCGACTTTGACGGGCATCAGGTGGATTTCGATGAGGCAATACGTCGTTCCAAAATGTTCTCTCAGCAGGAGAAAAGCGCAAGAGAAGCGCATAAATGCAGATTGGAGGGAATGAAGAATGCCTAATATGTCGATGGAAAAGCTTCCTATGCCCGAGCAGGATCCGAATATAAGAAATAAAAATTTTAAAGAGGTTGCCCTCGGCTATACGGAAGAGATGGCGGTTGAAGAGGCGCAGCGCTGCTTAAACTGCAAGCACAAGCCGTGTATCGGCGGATGTCCTGTAAATGTTAAGATTCCGGAGTTTATTGCACTTGTGGCAGAGGGCAAGTTTGAAGAAGCATATTTAAAGATTCAGGAGACCAGTTCACTTCCGGCAGTATGCGGAAGAGTATGCCCCCAGGAGAGCCAATGCGAGAGGTTCTGTGTAAGGGGCAAGAAGGGCGAACCCGTCGCAATAGGAAGGCTTGAGCGTTTTGTTGCCGACTGGCATATGAAGAATGTCAAGGAAGAAATTGAAAAGCCTGTTTCAAACGGTAAGAGAGTTGCAGTTGTAGGAAGCGGTCCTTCAGGACTTACAGTTGCGGGCGACCTTGCTAAAAAGGGTTACGAAGTAACAATTTACGAGGCATTCCATACAGCAGGCGGCGTTTTGATGTACGGTATTCCTGAATTCAGACTTCCGAAGAATATCGTTCAGAAAGAAATTACAAAGCTCAAGGATCTCGGCGTTGAGATAATGCAGGATATGGTTATCGGTAAGGTTCTTTCCGTTGATGAAATCATGGATATGGGCTATGAAGCTGTATTCATCGGTTCAGGTGCGGGTCTTCCAAGATTTATGGGTATCGAAGGCGAATCACTTATCGGTGTATGCTC
>USLC01000143.1 GCA_900555375.1 uncultured Eubacteriales bacterium | reverse complement strand
TGCGTTTTTACGGGTTTTTAGGCAAATTAAGCGGTTCGCAAAACGGCGAACCGCTTTTGACTATCGAGAGGGAATTTTGCAAAAAAATGAAAAAATTTTTAAAATATCCTTGCATATATGAAAAATTTATATTATAATGAATAAGTTAAACAAATTAATTGTTATTTTATGTACGGAGGCGTATTGAATTGAGTAAGTTTTTAGATGCAATCAAGGAGAGAGCAAAGTCGACTATCGTTCTTCCCGAATCAATGGATAAGAGAACGTTTGAAGCGGCAGAGAAGATTTTAAAAGAGGGTATAGCAAACCTCATTATCCTCGGAACACCGCAGGAGATTGAAGAAAATTCAAAGGGCTTTGATATCTCGGGCGCAACGGTTATCGACCCTCATACATATGAAAAGACAGAAGAGTATTTAAACCTTTTTGTTGAGCTCAGAAAGAAAAAAGGCCTTACATACGAAGAAGCAAAAGAGACCGCGCTTAACGATTATATGTATTATGCTTGTCTTATGGTTAAGTCGGGCGACGCTGACGGGGTTGTATCCGGGGCGTGCCATTCGACCGCAAACACGTTAAGACCCAGCCTTCAGATTATCAAGACAAAGCCCGGCGTTAAGCTTGTTTCGGCTTTCTTCCTTATGCTTGTGCCGAATTGCGAGTACGGCGCAAACGGCGCGTTTGTTTTTGCCGACTGCGGCCTGGAACAAAATCCTGACCCCGAAAAGCTTGCGGCAATTGCCGCTTCATCGGCAGAGTCGTTTGAGCTTCTTGTAAATGAAAAGGCGGCTGTCGCTATGCTGTCACACTCGACAAAGGGTAGCGCAAAGCACGACGACGTAACAAAAGTAACTGAAGCAACAAGAATCTGCAAAGAAACTTATCCCGACCTTAACGTTGACGGAGAGCTTCAGACAGACGCAGCCATCATACCCGAGGTTGCCGCTTCAAAAGCACCCGACAGTACTGTTGCGGGTCACGCAAACGTACTTGTCTTTCCTGACCTCGATGCGGGAAACATCGGCTACAAGCTGGTTCAAAGGCTTGCAAAGGCAGAAGCGTACGGTCCTGTTACGCAGGGTATCGCAAAGCCGATTAACGATTTGTCAAGGGGCTGCAGTGCAGATGATATCGTGGGCGTTGTTGCCATTACCTGTGTACAGGCTCAGGCTCTTGAACAGTAATTATTTATGGAGGGAAAGTAGGTATTATGAAAATTCTTGTTATTAATGCGGGCAGTTCATCGCTTAAGTATCAGCTTATCGATATCGAAAAAGAAACAGTTCTTGCAAAAGGTCTTTGCGAGAGAGTGGGCATAAACGGCTCTAAGCTTACTCATAAGCCGTCGGGCAAGGACGAATATGTTAAAGAGTCGCCGATGGAGACTCATAAAGAGGCAATCAGGCTTGTGCTTGAGGCTCTTACCGATGCAGAGCACGGCGTAATTGGCGATGTTAATGAAATCAATGCGATAGGTCACCGCGTACTTCACGGCGGAAATATTTATACAGAATCTATCAAGGTTGACGATGATGTTAAAAAGGTTATAAGAGAGTGCTTTGACCTCGGACCTCTTCACAATCCCGCAAACCTTATAGGAATAGAAGCGTGCGAGGCGGCAATGCCCGGAAAGCCGAATGTAGCGGTATTTGATACCGCGTTTGGTATGGCAATGCCCGAGAAGGCATATCTTTATGCTATCCCTTACGAGTATTATGAAAAGTATAAGCTTCGCAGATACGGCTTCCACGGAACAAGCCATATGTTTGTATCGCACGAGGCAATCAAGTTCGGCAATCTTGACCCCGAAAACGCAAAGGTTATCGTTTGCCACCTCGGCAACGGAGCAAGCGTTTCGGCATCAATCGGCGGCAAGTGCGTAGATACGTCAATGGGATTAACCCCTCTTGAAGGTCTGATTATGGGTACGCGTTCGGGCGATATAGACCCCGCTGTTTTACAGTTTATATGCAACCACGAAAATATTGACATAAATGAGATGCTTAATATACTTAATAAGAAATCGGGCATACTTGGTATGAGCGGCGGAATTTCTTCCGACTTCCGCGATGTCGGCAAGGCTGCCGACGAGGGCAATCACAAGGCAGAGGCGGCTCTTGACGCCTTCAGATACAGAGTTGCTAAGTATGTCGGCGCTTACGCGGCGGCTATGAACGGCGTTGACGCGATTGCGTTTACCGCGGGCGTGGGCGAGAATGACAAGATTGTACGTAAGTCAATCTGCGAAGACTACCTTGGATATCTCGGCGTTAAAATCGACGACGAAGCAAATGATGTAAGAGGTAAAAAGACTGTTATTTCGGCTCCCGATTCAAAGGTTAAGGTTATGCTTATACCTACAAATGAAGAGCTTATGATAGCAAGAGAGACCGCAAGGCTTCTTAAATAATTAAATCGGATAATGTTTAGGCTGTTGCGGAAAGGCAACAGCCTAAATTCACTTAGCGGAAGGGGGCGCCGGGGTGGAACAGCAGTTTGATTACGGAAATATGTCTGACGAAGAGCTTGTCGAGCTTTCTGCAAGCGGCGACAGACGCGCTGTTGAGATAATACTGGGCAGATACAAAAATCTTGTAAGAAGCCGCGCAAAAGCGTATTTTCTGGCAGGCGCAGACCACGATGACATTGTTCAGGAGGGAATGATAGGCCTGTTTAAGGCGGTGCGCGATTTTGATATAACCAAGCAGCCGACGTTCAGGGGCTTTGCCGAAATCTGTGTCAGACGGCAAATCCTTACGGCGATTAAAGCGTCTACAAGACAGAAGCATATTCCGCTTAATTCGTATGTCTCTTTAAGCGAGCCTTTGTTTGACGATAACGCCGACAGAACGCTTATAGATATGCTTGCGGAAAGAGAAAATGCAGACCCCGAAGAGCTTATGCTGAGGCGTGAAAACGCAGAGCTTTTAAGCAGCGAGATAGAAAGCAAGCTGAGTAATCTTGAAAAGACGGTGCTTTCGCTTTATCTTGGGGGAATGAATTATCAGGAGATAGCGGCGGAGCTGAAAAGAACGCCAAAGTCAATCGATAATGCTTTGCAGAGAATTAAACATAAATTGTATAAAAAAGATGGGATGTAAGGCAAGCCTTACATCCCTTATATTTTTAAAGAGTGCCGAAGAGACGGTCGCCCGCGTCACCGAGACCGGGGACAATGTAGCAGTTTTCGTTAAGGCATTCATCAATCACGCCGCAGAACAGTTCTATGTCGGGGTGAGCCTTCATAATCGCTTCAACGCCTTCCGGAGCTGCGATTATGCACATAAGCTTAATCTTTTTTGCTCCGCGCTGTTTGATAAAGTCAATTGCGGCAGGGGGG
>USLC01000142.1 GCA_900555375.1 uncultured Eubacteriales bacterium | reverse complement strand
ATTCTCCGCCGCCGAAAACAAACATATCACAATCGGCAATTTTGATTATATCAGCCGCCGATGCCTGAAAGCTGTGTATATCAACGCCGCTTTTGTATAAAGCAGAAGCCTCCGTCTTATCGGACCCTTTTACAATATTGCTGACCCAATCGTACTGCGAAAATCCCGCACACAGAATTTTAATTCTATCATTATTATTGTCCGCCTCGGGATAGCTCAGCGCGCCGCAGCCGCAAAGCAAGCTTGTAAGCGTGCAGACAATTAACAAAAAGCCAAGCCCGAAGCAACTTTTAAAATTTTTCATTATGCCAATTCTCCAATGCTTAATATTTGGTTTGATTTTATATATTATTTTGATATTATCGCACAAATTTTAATCCGTGTCAAGCAAAGAGGCTTAATTATAATTAATTATTGATTATACACACCCCTTATGATATACTGAACTTGTAAATTGAAGTGCCGCACAGTCTATATGCAGCAAACAGCACTATAATACATATATTAAAAATTTAAGGTGATTTGGTATGAAAGAAAACAACTCGCATAACAAAACAAAATTAATGGTTCTGACGGGACTGTTTATTGCCCTGGGGATAATTCTTCCGTTTTTTACGGGGCAATTCCGCCGCATAGGCAAAATGCTTCTTGCTATGCATATACCCGTAATGCTGTGCGGACTTGTCTGCGGCCCGTCGTACGGCTTAATCTGCGGAATAGTCACGCCGATTCTGCGCTCGCTTCTGTTCGGTATGCCCGTTCTCTTTCCATCCGCTGCCGCAATGTCATTCGAACTTTCGGCATACGGATTTATACTTGGTGCGCTGTATAAGCGCTCAAACAATAGTAAAGTTATATCACTTTACATTAATTTAATTATCAGTATGCTCTCCGGTCGCGTAATATGGGGGATAATTATGTATATATTTATGCTTGTAAAGGGAAGTGCTTTTACATTCGGTATGTTTATCACGGGCGCGTTTGCAGATGCGTTCCCGGGTATAATTCTTCAGCTGATTCTGATTCCGTCCGTTATGGCGTTGCTGCATAAGGCTGGATTTAAAAACAGAAATTGATTTGTATTTACTTTTTACATAACAAGTCCGCCGCTTATATTAAGCACCTGTCCTGTTATAAAGCTCTCCTTGCAGGCAAGAAACACAATTGATTTTGCGACTTCCTCAGCCGTTCCCTGTCTGCATAACGGAGTTTCGTCGCACAGCGCGGCGATTGCATCGCTGCTCAGATTTTTATTCATATCGGTGTCAATCACACCGGGGGCAACACAGTTTACGCGGATTCCGGACGGCCCCGCTTCCTTTGCAACAGCTTTTGTAAATCCGATAACGCCCGATTTTGCGGCGGAATACGCTGCCTCGCACGATGCCCCGCATATCCCCCACATAGACGAAACATTTACAATTGAGCCGCGTTTGCGGCGAATCATCTGCGGAAGTGCCGCGCGGGTGCAGTAAAATACAGAGCTTAAGTTTACGGCAATCATTTTGTTCCATTCTTCATCGGTCATTGCATCGGTCATATAAAATCCGCTTATCCCTGCGTTGTTTATAAGGATGTCAACCTCTCCCGCCGCCTTAAACATTTCGTTGACCTGTTCCGAATCGGAAACATCGGCGCAAATCGCCTCCGCGCCAAGCTCTTCCGCAAGGCTAAGCGCCTCCTTTTCCGAACGATTATAATTTATTATTACATCAAAGCCGTTTTCGGCAAACTCCCTTGCCGTTGCCGCTCCTATTCCTCTTGATGCCCCTGTTATAAGCACTCTGTTCATTAATATACTCCTCCGTTTTTATTTTAATTCAATTCCGTGCGGATTGTACGAATGTCCGTGACATATGGCTATCGCAACAGCATCGGCGGTATCATCGGGCTTCGGAACTTCCTTTAATCCCAGCAAAAGCTTTACCATTTGCTGAACCTGCTTTTTGTCGGCACGTCCGTAGCCCGCGACAGCCTGCTTTACCTGAAGCGGCGTATACTCAAAAATCCGTATTCCGCGGTTCATTGCCGCAAGAAGAATAACTCCGCGTGCCTGAGCAACGTTTATCGCTGTCTTTTGATTGCTGTTAAAGAACAGCTCTTCTATTGCCATAAAATCAGGCTTGGTGCGCTCCATAACATCACAGATATCATCATATATGGATTTAAATCTGTCAAACATATCTGTTTTGGAATCCGTTGTTATCGCTCCGTATTCAATTACCTTAAATTTATTGTTCGAATATTCCAAAACGCCGTACCCTACTATGGCATATCCCGGGTCTATACCGAGTATTATCATAAAAATAATACTCCTTTCCATAAAATTTTGTTACTTTTTTTCTTATTGCAAGTATTGCAAAATAAGACTTATTACGCTATAATATACTTGTTTTTAAGTATTATAGCATATATTGGAGGAATTTACAATGGCAAAAGAAAAAGTTGTATTGGCTTATTCGGGCGGACTTGATACCTCTATCATCATTCCGTGGTTAATCGAAAACTACGACTATGAGGTTATAGCGGTTTGCGGAGATGTAGGACAGGGAAAAGAAACTGACGGTCTTGAAGAGCGCGCAAAGAAAAGCGGCGCGTCAAAGTGCTATATCGCCGACCTTCGCGATGACTATGTTGAAAACTATATTGTTCCAACGCTTAAAGCAGGTGCGATATATGAGGGTAAGTACCTGCTCGGCACGTCCCACGCACGTCCCATCATAGCTAAAAAGCTTGTTGAGATAGCCGAAAAGGAAGGCGCGGTTGCTGTCTGCCACGGCGCGACCGGCAAGGGCAACGATCAGGTCAGATTTGAGCTTACGATAAAAGCTCTTGCACCTCACCTTAAGATAATTGCTCCGTGGAGAATATGGGATATTAAGTCCCGTGAAGACGCGGTGGATTATGCAGAGGCGCACGGCATTGAAATTCCCGTTACCAAAAAGGATTTATATTCAAGAGACAGAAATATATGGCATATAAGCCACGAGGGACTTGAACTTGAGGATCCCTCACAGGAGCCAAACTATGATCATCTCTTAGTTCTCGGAGTTTCACCGGAGCATGCTCCTGACGAACCTGAATATGTAACTATGACTTTTGAAAAAGGTGTTCCAAAATCCGTAAACGGAAAAGAGATGAAGGTTTCAGACATAATCCGTGAACTCAACCGTCTCGGCGGCAAGCACGGCATCGGTATCATCGATATCGTAGAGAACCGTGTTGTCGGCATGAAATCCCGTGGTGTTTATGAGACTCCTGGCGGAACCATCCTGATGGCAGCGCATGAGCAGCTTGAAGAACTGATCCTTGACCGTGAGACTCTTGAGACCAAGAAGAAACTTGGCAGC
>USLC01000141.1 GCA_900555375.1 uncultured Eubacteriales bacterium | reverse complement strand
TTCCTTTATTAACGCGTCAAAGGTACAGTTTTCGTCTATTCCGCCGTAGCGAAGTATAAATCCGCTGTCAATATCCAAGGTCGTATCCGACAAAACAATTCTTCCGCCGTTTTTTGACAGGCCTGAATTTGCCTTATCAACAAAATCCTTCGGAAGCCTCGACACGTCGCGGCTGCTTAATATAAGCTCTCCGTCCTCGGGATGGGCGTATTTTAGTATCAGCTTTAAAAGCGCGTCAAAATATTTGTCATCGGGCAGATTTTTAAGCTGCTGTGCCGCATATAGCATACAGTCGTTTATCATCTCGGCTTTTGCCGATGTTATTTTGCGTGCGGCAGATGCCTTGCTGCCTACAGCGGCAGACTCTGCAATCCGAGCCGCCTTTTTTTGGACGTCGGCCATAATTTTATCCGCTTGCTTTTGCGCCGCCGCAGTGATTTCTGCCGCCTGAGCCTTTCCGTCATTAATAATATCTTCGATTATTTGTTTAATTTTATTGTTGTTATCCTCTTCGATTTTCAAGAGAATCTGTTCAAGACCGTTCATCTTCAATCCTCCTTAAAAGCCGTAGGTTTATATATTGTAGATAATAAGGATAGAGATGAGCAGAGCAAGAATTGCGTATGTTTCAACCATCGCCGCCATAATTATCGCTTTACCGCTTTCATCGGGCTTTTTGGCTATAATTCCAACGCCTGCCGCGGCTGTTCTGCCCTGTGCAATACCCGAGAAAAGTCCGCCGAAGGCAATGGGTAGAGACGCACAGAAGTACATAATTCCCTGTGCAATTGTAAGCTCTTGCGCACCGCCGCCGAGAACGCCGATTCGGCTTAAAAGAAGAACCGCAACGAGAAGTCCGTAAAGACCCTGAGTACCGGGCAGAAGCTGAAGAATCAAAGTCTTGCTGAACTTTGACGGATCCTGACTTACAAGACCCGCAGCCGATTCTCCGACCAGACCTACGCCTTTTGCGCTTCCTATACCTGCGAACAATGCGGCAAACGCCGCTCCTGCTATTGCTAATGCTAAACCTAAGTTATTCATAAATATTCTCCTTTTCAAATTTAATATATTTTGTATTTGCCATCAGCGGTTTAAAGGGACGGCCGCCACCCTCATAAAATTTCGAGAAAAATTCGACAAACTGAAGTCTGTCGGCGTGAACATATGCGCCGAGCAAGTTTATGCCCATATTCGCCGTATGTCCGACTATGCCTATCACTATCAGACAAACGGCTTTTACCGCCGTGTTTGAAGGCATTGTTGCTATAAGATTTATAACGCTTGCTATACTTCCCGTAGCAAGACCGAGGGCAAGCAGCCTTGAATACGACAGGATATCGCTTAAATATCCGGTAGCCGTATTGTAAAGACCGTAAAGTCCGCCGAAGAACCGCATAAACACGTTTTTCCCCGACCTGCCCGAGGTCAGAATTATCAGTACAACGCCGATAAGCGCAAGATACTTTCCGATATTCATAAATATATCGGGAACGTTTGTCAGTATGGATGCCGCAAGCGGAGCAACCCCCAGAATGGTTAAATAGACGGGAACCGCATCACAGACAGCGTCAAACTTGCCGCCGTCCTTCCATTGCTTCCAAAAACCCACGCCAACGCCGACAAACAGATGAATTATGCCGAGAGCGAAGCTGAACAGAAGAAGCTTAATCGGGTCGTTGAGCGGCTCGAACCACAATGCGGTGGTGGCGATTTCGCGTCCGAAGAAGTTTGAAGCGATTATCTGCGGCAAGTCGCCGAACCAGCTTCCGAAAAGCGCACCCCATATAAGGGTAGAAACTCCGCAATACTTAAACATTGTAAGACTTCGTTTAAGCGCACCCTCAACCGTGAATTTTTTAAGCGCGATTGTTGTTCCGATTATCATCATCAGACCGTAGCCCGCATCGGAAAGCATCATTCCGAAAAACAGATAATAGAAGAATGCCATCGCGGGGTTTGGATCAACATCGTATTTGTTCGGCATAGCGTACATTTCCGTAACGCCCTCGACAGGACTTGAAAAAGAGCCGTTTTCAAGCAGAACGGGAACATCGTCAGACTCGTCGGGGTCATATATCCCGATTGCACAGATGTACTTTTTGTCAAACTCGGCAACAAGACCGTTTACATATTTCTTTGGAATATAGCCGCTTATAACAACCGTGCTTTGGCTTACCGCAAGCTTGTTTATTGCCTCATATTTTTCGCGGCGCATTGTTAAGAAGTCGGTTAAAAATTCCATATCGCCGCGCTTTTCGGCGTAGGATTTGATTTTATCCGTACATTCCGCAATCTTTTGATTGTTGTCGGCTATTTTCTGCTTAAGTGCGGCGGTCTCCTCCGACGGGGTTTCGGTGCTTTCGGACATTGTCCTGTTAAAGCCCATATCACGCAGGCGGTCGAAGACCTCATCCGCATCTGCCTTGCCGCAAATAATTACGGCTCCCGTTTGCTCCTTGCCCGAAAATACAATGTCGGCATCGGCAGCAAGGTTGTCATCGCCCGAAAGAGCGGATTCAATTTCGCCCGCGTTCAGTTCCCCCTGAAAGGTGCCTATAAACGCAGCGGTTTGTTTTGTTCCTTTAAATCCACGCGGAAGATTCATATTAAGCCAGGGCTTAAGCATATCTATATTGGTCTGTGCCTTTGCCGAGTCAGCCTTGTATGCGCCGATTTTTTTGGAACAGTCGGTAATGATTCTGCATATCGATAAGGTTTTATCGGTGGTTTCTTTCTGCTTGGCAAATTCAGCGGTTGAAATCGAATGTCTGCCGTTTAATGCATCCAAAAGTGATGGCTTATACCCGATGCTTTTGTCAAGAATTTCTATTGCGGAGGCGGCGGTTGCCAAACTTCTGTCGAACTGAGCAATCTCTGAATTTGTGTTCAGCTTGATTAAATTTTCATCATCGATATTAATCAGCTCGACCGCTTTGCGCCGCTGAAGCCGCTCTATTACATTTTTGCTGTCTTTTAAAAGTGCGATTATTTCAATTTTTTGCATTTGAAGCTTTGCCATTTACACACCTTCTCTCTTTTTTGCGGATTTAAAACAGAATATCGGCTGTTATCTCAACAGCTTTTTCTTTTAAACCGCTGTTTTTTTGTTTCAGAAGTTCACATTTCTTTTCTGCCTGCCCGGTTGCCTCGGAATATACGGCCTCGGATTTTGAGACCGCATCTTTTATAACGGACGCAGCCCTTTGCTTAGCCTCTGTAATCAGCTTTGCCGCTTCCGCGCCCGAGTCTTCGATAAGCTGCTCGCTTTGCTGCTTTGCGCTGAGCTTTGCCTCTGATATACGAGAGTCCGCGTCCTTCTCTTTTTGAAGAATTTTGTTTACAGCTTCGG
>USLC01000140.1 GCA_900555375.1 uncultured Eubacteriales bacterium | reverse complement strand
GCCGCGGCAGCGGCAGCGGGTATAACGGTTATTTCGGGAGGGGAATATATAAACCGAGGATATGAAAATATAGAAAGAGACTTAAGCCGCCTCGGCGCGGATATTTTAAGAATTTGACAAACAGCGTTTTACAATGCCAAAGGCATTGTAAAACGCAGAAAATAAGCCCAAAACAGAGGTGAACAATATGGACAACCCCAATAAATCAGAGATACGCGGAAGAAAAAAGAAAAACGGCGGGCTTTCCGTCCGTATGGCGGCGGTGATTCTGCTGCTGGCAGCAGGCGTTGTTTTCGGAGCAATGCTTATGATACCGGCATTCAGCATAACCGAGGTATATTGCGAGGGGCTTAATAATTTATCGGGAGAGGATATTATAACCACGGCAAATATTAAAAACGGAACCAATATACTGCTTGCAAATATCGGCGGAGCGCGGCGTTCAATTAAAAAGAATGCGATGGTTAAGGATGTGAAGCTCCGCAGGGTCTTTCCCAATAAAATTTGTATCACGGTTGAAGAGAGAACCCCGGCGGCGTATGTCCTGTCGGGAAGTCAATGCGTGCTGGTTGATTGTGACGGAGTTGTTATAGAAAACGTACAGGGTGACAAGTCGGCACAGATTGTTCAAAAAAATACGCCGAATTTTGAGGCGCAGACGGACAGCACTCAAGAGGATAACAAGGACGGTTCAAAAAACCAAAGCAGCAGCGAAAGCAAAAATTCAAGCGGCGGTAGCGCCGATAATGAAAATGACAGCAGCTCGGATGATTCGGCTTCGGATAAGACTGATAAAAAAAGTTCGGATAACTCAAACGATACAGAGAATAATCAAAATAATCAAGCGGGTGACGGCTCGGGCAGTTCCGAAAACGGCGGAGACAACAGCGTATATTCGGTTCCGCTGACTGTCGGAATTGAACTGAGTTCTGCCGAAGATGGAAAGACAGCGGCGTCAGACGACAGCGCAAAGCTTGACAAGCTGTTTGAAATATGCAACGCGTTAAACGATGCCGGGCTTTTAAACCGCTCGACATATATAGACCTGACGGATATGACAAATGTAAATGCGGTAATCGAAAACAGGCTGGACATACGTCTCGGGATTCCTGACAATATGGCATATCGGGCAAAATTCTTAGCCGAGACAATAAATACAAAAATTTCTTCGACAGAGGTGCTTATCCTCGATTACACGGGAAACGATATCTATGCAAGACCGCACGAGGACGGAAAGGACAGAGTCGATAAAAAATCGCGTAAAACAAATACCGATAAAAAGACGGGCGGCAATACCGAAAGTGATGACGGCTCTTCTTCAAACAAGTCAAACTCTGCGGAAGACGGCACATCGGAGGATTCGGCTTCGTCAAAAAAATCAAATACCGAAGCCGGCGCCGAAGATTCCCGTAAATCCGCAAATACCGCGGCTTCTGACACAGAGTTGTAAAATTTGTGTAACATAATTGTAATTTTATTTTAAAAAGTTTAAAAATTATCTTTACAAAATAAAATTTCGTGGTATAATATAAGATATAATAGAAATGAGTATAGTATAATGTAAATCCAAGGTGCACCCTCATACAGATTTTGGGGGATTCTTAGGAGTTATGTTTGCGGCGGTTTTCGGACAGGCTTTGAAACATCTTGATTTTGTACAAACCGCGTATTAAAGTAAGGAGGAAAATACAGTGTTCCAGTTTGACACAGAAAACACTAACCCTGCACAGATTAAGGTTATAGGTGTGGGCGGCGGCGGTAATAATGCCGTGAACAGAATGATTGAGGCAGAAGTTAAGTGCGTTGAATTTATTGCCATAAATACAGATAAACAGGATTTAACGCTTTCTGCGGCATCGCAGAAGATTCAAATAGGAGAGAAGATTACAAAGGGTCTCGGCGCAGGCGCTGTCCCGGAAATCGGTAAAAAAGCCGCTGAAGAAAGCCGTGACGAGATTGCTCAGGCTATTAAGGGTGCGGATATGGTATTTGTTACTGCCGGAATGGGCGGCGGAACAGGTACGGGTGCCGCTCCTATAGTGGCAGAGGTCGCTAAAGAGATGGGCGTTCTTACCGTTGGTATCGTTACAAAGCCCTTTTGGTTTGAGGGAAAGGTTCGCCAAAAGAACAGCGACGAGGGCGTAAAAAATCTTATGAATGCTGTAGATACGCTTGTTGTTATACCGAACGATAAGCTGCTTGAGGTTGCGGAAAACAGAACTCCGCTGACTGAATCCTTCCGTATGGCAGACGATATTTTAAGACAGGGCGTACAGGGCATATCAGACCTTATTTCACGTCCGGGACTTATCAGTCTTGACTTTGCCGACATTAAGACTATTATGAAGGATACGGGCTTTGCACATATGGGTATAGGCCGTGCAAGCGGTGAAACCCGTGCTGAAGAGGCTGCCAAGAAGGCTATACATAGTCCTCTGCTTGAGACAACCATTGAAGGAGCGAAAGGCGTTATCCTCAATGTTACGGGTGGCGCAGATCTTGGTATTCTTGAAGTTAAGACAGCGGCAGAACTTGTTGAAGAAGCGGCGGATAAGGATGCAAATATCATTATCGGTGCTATTGTTGACGAGAGCCTCGGCGATGAAATTCAGATTACGGTTATCGCTACAGGATTTAAAGGAAATGCTCCCGCACAGGAGGAAGAGAGTTCGTTTGACAGCTTTCTCAGCAGATTCGGTAACGGAGGCGCATCAAAAGGCAGCGCAACCGCATCACCTGCAGGGGGTGCGCGTTCGACCTCGGCAAATGCCGCAGCGGCAAAGCCGTCGGCAGGGGCATTTGGCAAACTCTCTGATGATGATATTGACGTTCCCGTATTTTTGCGCAAGAACAGGTAAATAGAGATTTATTCAAAATGCTCCCGTTTACGGGAGCATTTTTTAAGCGGATTTTAGACAGGTTTTTCATAAAAAGGCATATGTCGGGGGCAGTGAAATGGATAAGATAGTTGACAGGCTGACAGATAAAAGAGATGTAAGCGATAAAGAGCTTATACGTCTTATCGATGAAGAATATGACGAAAAGTATCTTTTTGCCGCTGCGGACTCTGTGCGGAGAAAATATTACGGAGACGGAGTATACCTGCGCGGGTTGATTGAGGTTTCAAATCATTGCAAAAATAACTGTTATTATTGTGGGATAAGATGCGGAAACGCCAAAGCCGTGCGCTACAGACTGACTGAAGAAGAGATTTTATCGTGCTGTGACAACGGTTACAGACTTGGCTTTCGCACATTCGTTATGCAGGGCGGCGAGGACGCGTATTATACCGATGAGTGTATGTGCGGAATAATAAAAAATATAAAAGATAGGTATCCCGGCTGTGCGATAACGCTT
>USLC01000139.1 GCA_900555375.1 uncultured Eubacteriales bacterium | reverse complement strand
AAAAAAGATGAAGCCTGACAGAAACGGCGTCAGGATTGCTTGTCTTGACGAGATGACCTACCGCCGCGAGCTTTGGAATCACACTCCGCTTACCGATTTTTGGAGGGTAGGCGGAGGGTATTTAAAAAAGCTTGAAGAAAACAGACTTTTTACGATGGGCGATATAGCGAGATGCTCTCTTTCAAAAAGCGGAGAGGATAAGCTTTATAAGCTGTTTGGCATAAATGCCGAGCTTTTGATTGATCATGCGTGGGGCTGGGAACCGTGCTCGATTGCCGATGTAAAGGCGTATAAGCCGCAGAATAGCAGTATGAGTATGGGGCAGGTTTTGCAGGCACCTTACGGATATGAAAAAGCAAAACTTATTGTAAAGGAAATGACTGAGCTTCTCGTGCTTGACCTTGTGGAAAAAGAACTTGTAACAAATCAGATGGTATTAACAGTAGGTTATGACGTAGAAAATCTGTTAAACCCCGAGATTTTCCGAAGCTATAAAGGCGAAGTTACAACGGATTATTACGGCAGAAAGGTTCCAAAGCACGCGCACGGAACGGTTAATCTTAAAAAATATACTTCATCAACAAAGCGTATAACCGAGGCTGTTTCAGAGCTTTATGATAAAATTGTAAGCAAAAAGCTTCTTGTAAGAAGAATAACCCTTTGTGCAAACAGAGTTGTGAAAGAAGATGACGCAGTAAACGGCGGGTTTGAGCAGCTTAATCTATTCACCGATTATGAGCTTGCCGAAAGGGAAAGAAAGGCAGAAGAGGCGAATCTTGAGAAAGAGAAAAGCATGCAAAAGGCAATGATAGAGATAAAAAAACGCTTCGGTAAAAATGCGGTCTTAAAGGGAATGAATCTTGAAGAAGGCGCAACCACCATACAAAGGAACGGGCAAATCGGCGGACACAAGGCGTAAGAGGTCGGAATTATGAACAAAGATTACAGCGATATAATAAACTTGCCGCACCATCGGTCAAGTGTGCGGGCACATATGCCGATAAAAGACAGAGCAGCACAGTTCGCGCCGTTTGCCGCGCTTCCGGTGCACGATGCAGCCATAAAAGAGACAGCAAGGCTGACAGATGAAAAGACCGAGCTGACCGAAGAAGTGGCAGAAGAACTGAACCGTGCGGTGCGGACTATACAAAAGCACATCGATTCAAACCCGAAAATAAAAGTTAAATATTACATTGCGGACACAAAAAAGCAGGGCGGAAGTTACGCAGAGTATGAGGGGAATATACGAAGAATCGATGAGGTGTATCATATGCTGATATTTGTTGATGGAAAAGAAATTTTAATGGATGATATAGTAAAAATAAAAACCGATACGGTGTAAAAAGCTGCGGCACTCTTAAAATATATTCAAGGCAGAAAGGTATGTTAAAATTGGAAAGCTCAGATAAAATGTATAGTATAAGAGAATTGTACAGAATAGGCAGAGGACCGAGCAGCTCGCATACAATGGGACCGGGCTATGCCTGCCAAAGGGCGATGGAAGAGACTCCCGCGGCGGACGGATACGAGGTCACGTTATTGGGTTCGCTTGCAAAGACGGGGCGCGGACACAGAACCGATTATGCGATAAGACAGACGTTTGGCAAAATACCCGTTAAAATAATTTTTGACAGCGAAACGAAGGAACTTCCGCACCCAAATACAATGAGGATTAAAGCGTTTTCGGAAGGAAACGTAATTTACGATAAGATGTTCTTGAGCGTAGGCGGAGGGGCAATCGAAGTATTGGGCGAGGAAAAAAAGATTTTGAACACGGTTTATGCCGAAAGCACATTTGCCGAGGTTGAAGCCGTGTGCGAAAAAAACGGAATTTCGCTTGTCGAGTATGTAAAGGCTTGTGAAGGCAGCGAAATAATAGAGTATATCAAACTTGTTTGGCAAAGAATGAAACAGACGGCAGAAAACGGGCTTCGTGCGGAGGGGATAATTCCCGGAGGGCTGGGAATAAAAAGAAAAGCGGCGAGGCTTTTCAAAAAAGGTCAGACGAAAGCCTTCGGACACGAAAAGGAGATATATTTGATTTCGGCTTATGCCTATGCAGTAAGCGAGGAAAACGCATCGGGAGGAATGATGGTTACAGCGCCGACCTGCGGAGCCTCGGGAGTTTTGCCGGCGGTTTTGATATTTAAGCAGCAAGAGCTTGGGTTCTCGGATGATGAGATAATATCCGCACTTTTGACGGCAGGAATAGTCGGAAATATAATAAAGCACAATGCATCCATAAGCGGGGCGGAGTGCGGATGTCAGGCGGAAATCGGAACCGCGTGCGTTATGGCTGCCGCCGCTCTTGCATATTTAAAAGGGTTTAATATAAAACAGACAGAGTGTGCGGCAGAGATTGCGCTTGAGCATCACCTTGGCTTAACGTGCGACCCTGTGCGCGGACTTGTTCAGATACCTTGTATAGAGCGTAACGCGGTTGCGGCAATGCGTGCGGTTGACGCGGTAAGCCTTGCCGAAATGCTGTATGAGGACAGAAAAATTTCGCTTGACTTGGTGATAAAAACAATGTATGAAACAGGAAAGGATTTGTCCTGCCGCTACCGTGAGACATCAGAGGGCGGTTTGGCAAGTCTTTATGGGAGTGATTTATAAATGGATACCGAAATTAATTTAATTAAAGCAATGAAAAACAATGCATAGAAGCAATATGGGTTTGACTCATTTTCTGCTTGATTTTATTGTCTATATGAGTTATAATAAAGGCGGAAATCATACGCGAAATATAAAAAAAGAATATTGGTGATTAAGTATGCATATATCCGATATAAATCCTTTTATACGCTTTGCGCAGGAAGTCGTGCTGACAGAGAGCAAGTCTTGTGCCTCGACTTACGATAACAGACTTTTTTATCTGACTGACGGCGAGTGCGGGGTTATCGTTGACGGAGTTGAATACAAAATACAAACAGGCACGGTTATGCTTTGGAAAAGCGGTACGGTTTATCGGTTTTTGATAGAAAACCAAATCAAACTTATAGCAATAGATTTTGACTATACTCAAAGCTTTAAAGAACATACGGATTTTTTGCCGCCCGTTGAGACGGATGTGTTTGATGAGGGGCGTATACTCGAAAAAATTGATTTTACCGATTCCAAGCGGCTTAATATGCCGATAGTTATAAATCGAATGTACGATGTTTACCCATATCTTGAAAAGATAGTGCGCGATTGCCGAAAGAATTTGCTTTTCTCTGAAAAATATTGCTCATCGGTCTTAAGTGAGGTAATTATAAAAGTTGTGCGCTCGGTTGTATTTCCGTCAGCGGCTGTGTATAACAGAATGGATAAGGTTATTGAATACATAGAAGAAAATTATGCGCAGGATATCAGCAACCGA
>USLC01000138.1 GCA_900555375.1 uncultured Eubacteriales bacterium | reverse complement strand
TTTGCAACTATAGTATTTGTAAAAGCGTTATAAAAATTCTATGTTTTTTAAAGTAATAATTTACATAAAAAATTCAAAAAAACCTTGACGGATACAAAGTTTTGTTGTATCATTTTATATATTAGTATTTTTATACATAAAATCAGAAAATACTCTAAATTTTATAAATTAATTGTTTTGTGTAATATAAATTCAGTTTCTTGAAAGGAAGTTAGAAATGGCAAAAGTTGTGCCTTTTAAAGGATTCAGGTATAATACGGAAAAGTTTTCAAACCTTGATTCTGTTACTGCGCCGCCTTATGACATTGTGTCGGCGGACGGTGTGCAAGAGCTTTACAATAAAGACGAATATAATATAGAAAGAATAGACAACGGTATGGATTTTGACAGCGATACGGACGACAACAACCGTTATACAAGAAGCGGCGACTATTTAAGCAAATGGATAAACGAGCAGGCCTTAATCAGAGAGAGCGATGACGCTTTTTATATCTACGAGCAGATTTTTTCGCTTAACGACGGCAAACCGGCACATTCGCTTAAAGGGATAATCTCGCTTGTTCAGCTTGCCGAGTTTTCGGAGAATATAATCCTTCCGCATGAAGAGACTATCTCAAAGGCGAAGGATGACAGACTTAAGCTTATGCGTGAGACAGCGGCAAACACAAGCCCGATATATTCGCTTTACCTTGACGAAGAGGAGACAATCGCCAGGCTGATAGAGGCAAACAGCGAGGGCGAGCCGGACATATCTTTTATGGCGGCGGATGTTAAGCAGAATCTTTGGATAGTAAAGGATAAAGAGGTTCTTAACAGAATTACAAAGCTTTTTGCAAACAAAAAGCTTTATATAGCAGACGGACATCACAGATATGAGACGGCTTTAAACTACCGCCGCGAGAGACACGAGGCGGACGGAAGCAGCATCGGCACAAAGGATTATGACTATATTATGATGATGCTTGTGTCGGCATCAAACAGTGGGTTGTTTGTCTTCCCCACGCACAGGCTTGTTAAAAACATAGACAGATTTGACGAGACGATGCTGGTCGGATTTTTGACCGAAGACTTTTCGGCGGCGAAAATTTATTTTACCGAAGGGGATTATGCCAGCATAATAACCGATAAATTGGCAAAGGCTTTGGATGATAAACTTTTTGCGCTGTATACCGGCGGAAATTATTATTATCTGCTTAAGCTTAAAAATCTTGCCGCGGCGGACGCGGCAGAGCCGAATAAATCAGAGGCATACAGACATCTTGATGTGACGGTTCTGCACAAGCTTATCCTTGAAAAGTATCTGGGAATAGATGAGGATAATATGAAGAATCAGACAAATCTTGTGTATATGCGTGAGGCTGCCGACGCGGTAGCGGCGGTTCAAAGCGGCGAGTATCAGTGCGCTTTTCTGATTAATCCGACTAAGATTTCGGAAATACGCGCCGTTGCCTCGGCAGGCGAGAAGATGCCGCAGAAGTCAACATACTTCTGGCCGAAGCTTATCACGGGATTAGTTTTAAATAAGTTTGACGATTGATTATGTTTTGCTTCATATGATACGCGTTAAGAAAGGACTTGATTACAGATGAAAATAGCAATTATGGGATTTGGTGTTGTAGGCAGCGGCGTGGGTGAGATTATCTCTACCACCGGGGCTTCGCTTATGAAACGCTGCGGCGAGGAAATCGAAATCGCAAAGATTCTGGACTTGCGCGACTTTCCCGACAGCAAGTTTAAATGCTTTACCAAGGATTTTAACGATATTTTAAACGACCCCGAAATCGGGCTTGTGGTTGAGGTTATGGGCGGCACAAAGCCTGCATATGACTTTACAAAGCAGCTTCTGCTTGCCGGGAAGCACGTTGTTACGTCTAATAAAGAGCTTGTCGCAAAGCACGGAACAGAGCTTTTGAAGATTGCCAAGGACAATAACATTAACTATCTCTTTGAGGCCAGCGTGGGCGGAGGTATACCCATTATCCGTCCGCTGTATTCAAGTTTGGTTTCAAACGAGCTGACCGATATAATCGGCATCTTAAACGGAACCACAAATTATATTTTGACTCAAATGATAAAGAACGGCGCAACATTTGAAGCGGCACTTAAAGGCGCGCAGGAGAACGGATATGCCGAAAAGGCCCCGACAGCCGATGTTGAAGGCTTCGACCCCTGCCGAAAGATTGCGATTCTTGCATCGCTTGCTTTCGGAAAAGCGGTAGACAGCGAGAAAATCGAGACCGAGGGTATCACAAAAATTACTCTTGAAGATGTTGAATATGCGACAGAGTTCGGCGGCGTAATCAAGCTTGTCGGTATGACTGACCGCGCCGAGAACGGAGTGTATGCGCGCGTTTGCCCCGTTATCCTTAAAAAAGACCATCCGCTTGCCGGAATCGATGATGTATTTAACGGAATTTTGGTCAGAGGCGAGGGCTTGGGCGATGTTATGTTCTATGGCAGAGGAGCCGGTTCTCTCCCCACAGCGAGCGCGGTTGTTTCGGACGTAATAGATATAGTAAAGCATAAGCACAAGCATATCGAGCTTGGCTGGACAGAGGGCGAGGAAGGTTATTTAAGAGACGCAAGCGAGCAGGCCTTCAGATTCTATGTTCGTTTGAGCGGTGCAAACAGCGCAGACTTCTGCCGCGAGGGCTTTAATGTTATCACTCTTGACGGAGAAAAATATGCAAACGAATTTGCGATATTCACACCCGAGATGACAGGAAATGAATTTGAAGAATTTAAAAAGGCTGAGCTTTCGGGATACGACATTCTCGGCAGCATAAGGCTGGTGACGGAATAATGGTTAAGGTAAAAGTTCCCGCAACCAGTGCCAATATGGGCGCGGGGTTTGACAGCTTGGGCATTGCCCTCGGTCTTTATAATTATGTATACGCCGAGGAAACGGGAGACGGACTTAATATCGAGATTCTTGACGATTCGGCGCAGTATCTTGTGACCGATGAAAGAAATCTTGTGTACCGTTCTATGATGGCGGTGTTTGATAAGGTCGGTTACAAGCCTTGCGGAATACACTTAAAGCTTGAAAATAACATAATGATTACGCGCGGTCTCGGCAGCAGCAGCGCAGGCATTGTAAGCGGCTTACTTGCCGCAAACAAGCTTTGCGGAGCACAGCTTAAAAAGAGTGAGCTTTTAAATATTGCTACCGAAATCGAGGGGCATCCCGATAATGTTGCTCCGGCAATTTTGGGCGGAATGACTGTTACGGCGAGATATAAAAATAAAGTTTTCTATGATAAAAACGATGTTCCGTCAGATTTGAGATTTGCGGCTTTTGTTCCTGATTTTTATCTTGCAACAAAGCTTTCGCGCAGTATTCTGCCGAAGAATGTTTCTATGACG
>USLC01000137.1 GCA_900555375.1 uncultured Eubacteriales bacterium | reverse complement strand
CTTTGAAGCATTGTATACAACAAAGTCAGGTTCAAAATTCTCAAGCTCTTCAGCGGTAGGCTTAATGAACATATTTGTAACAAAGTGAGCCTGCCAAGCAACCTCAACGATGAAACGGATAGCCATACGTGTGTCTTTGTTTGCGCCGCAGAAAGCGTCGACAACAAACAATCTCTTGTTTGAAAGCTCTTTAATAGCCAAATCCTTAACTGCCTTCCAAGCCTCTTGGCTTGCAGGGTGGTTGTCATTTTTATATTCGTCCGAAGTCCACCAAACGGTGTCTTTTGAATTTTCGTCTTCTACAATAAATTTATCTTTGGGCGAACGACCTGTATATACACCGGTCATAACATTAACTGCGCCAAGTTCGCTTTCCTGACCCTTTTCATAACCTGTGAGCTCGGGTTTGGTCTCCTCCTCAAACAACATTTCATAAGAAGGATTGTACACAATCTCGGTAGTTCCGGTAATTCCATACTTACTTAAATTGATTTCTGCCATCTTATCCTTACCTCTTTCTTTCTTAATTCTGTACCGCTGTAAAATACAGCCCTAATGTCCTTAAAATAACTCTTTTGAACATTATTACAGATATTATACATTACTTTTTTTAAAAAAGCAATATTAAAATTAAAAAAATTTATTAAAAAATGCCCTTTAACCGAAATTTTGTGCATTTTTTCACAAACTTTTTACGGCTCAGTCATAGTCCACCACATTTATCCATAATTTAAGCAGATTAATTTTGTTTTTTTCTCCGTCCGTAATCTGCGCCGCCGCCTCAATCGGCAGCCATTTTCTCACATACTGAGCCGCCGTATCGGTCTTTTTGCAAAACATATTAAGATATTTTTCCGCTCCGCTGTCATCTCCGTTTATTTTAAACAAAAGATACGTCCTTGCCGCGTCGGCGGACGCGTTTCCCTGTGCCGCGTGCGCCCAGTCGATAATATACGGCGTTCCGTCTTTTGATATTATTATATTTGACGGATTATAGTCGCCGTGGCAAAGCTTTTTATGCCTCGGCATCGCCTCAAGCTGCGTGTGAAGCTCGTATCTTTCGGTTGCGCCTAAACCGCTTTGGCTGATTTTTGCGTGAAGCTTATCTCTAAGCTTAAAAAGCTGTTCAGAGCTTTTAGAATTAATCTCAATCTGTAAATCAACAAACATATCAAGATATTCATCAAGTCCCGACGGGCTTTCGGATATAAGGCTTTCAAGGGTAACTCCGTCTATATACTCGGTAATCATTGCCCACCTTCCGTCAACCTCGGCAACCCCTTTTATCTTCGGAACATTCAGCCCCGTCTCCTCTGCCCTTGCATAATTAAGCGCCTCATTTAAAATATCGCCCTTTGAAAAGCCCGAACCGAAAACTTTATAACAAAGGTCTCCGTCACGGTATACCGTCTTGTTGTCTCTCTCTGCAATAATCGTATCCAATTTCATAAAATTCAGTTCCTCCTACACATTAACGTGTTCGCCGAAGTACGCATTTTTGTACATCTGCTTTATCTCGCTCATCAGCGGATAGCGCGGATTTGCGCCCGTGCATTGGTCATCAAACGCCTGTTCGGTCATCTCGTCAAGCTTCTCACCGAACTCTTCTTCGCCTATGCCATAGTCTTTAATCGCTTTCTTTATTCCCACTTTTTCTTTAAGCTCGTTTACTGCTTTAATCAAGCCCTCAAGCTTCTCTTCATCGGATTCGCCGCCGATTTTAAGCGCGTCTGCCGCTTTTGCGTATTTTTCAAGCATATGCGGGTGGTCATACTGCGAAAAGCTTCCCATTTTGGTCGGTGCTTCCGCCGCATTGAATCTGATTACCTCTTCTATCATAAGCGCATTGGCAACGCCGTGCGGAAGATGATAAAACGCGCCAAGCTTATGCGCCATAGAATGGCATACGCCCAAAAACGCATTTGCAAACGCCATACCCGCCATAGATGCGGCGTTTGCCATCTTCCCGCGCGCTTCTTCGTCGTCCCCGTTTTCGTACGCACGCGGCAGATACTTGAATATAAGCTCAAGCGCAGAAGTTGCAAGCGCGTCTGTATAGTCTGTCGCCATAACCGACGCATAAGCTTCAAGCGCGTGCGTCACCGCATCTATCCCCGAAGCCGCCGTCAGACCCTTAGGAGCCGACATATGAAAATCGGTATCGATTATCGCCATATTCGGCATAAGCTGATAATCGGCAAGCGGATATTTTACCCCCGTCTTTTCATCGGTGATAACTGCAAACGGAGTTACTTCAGAGCCCGTACCCGCCGAGGTGGGAATCGCAATAAAGTATGCCTTTTCGCCCATTTTCGGAAAGGTATAAACACGCTTTCTTATATCCATAAACCTCATCGCCATATCCATAAAGTCCGCCTCGGGATGCTCATACATAACCCACATAATCTTTGCCGCGTCCATCGCAGAGCCGCCGCCGAGAGCGATTATACAATCAGGCTTAAACGCCGCCATTTGTGCCGCTCCCTCCTTTGCGCACTTAAGGGTCGGGTCGGACTCTACATTGAAAAATGTTGTGTGCGCTATGCCCATTTCATCAAGCTTCAGGGTGATTGATTTTGTATAACCGTTTGTGTACAAAAAGCTGTCGGTCACTATAAAAGCGCGCTTTTTATCCATACCATTTTTCAGCTCGTCAAGAGCGACCGGCAGGCACCCTCTTTTTAAATAAACTTTTTCGGGCGTTCTGAACCACAGCATATTTTCCCTTCTTTCCGCAACTGTTTTTATATTCAAAAGATGCCTAACCCCCACATTTTCAGACACCGAATTTCCTCCCCAAGAGCCGCAGCCGAGAGTAAGCGACGGCGCAAGGGCAAAGTTATACAAATCTCCTATTCCGCCCTGAGACGCAGGAGTATTTACAAGAATCCTGCAGGTCTTCATTCTCTTTGCAAATTTCGAAAGCTTTTCCGCTTCTTTCTTTTCATTGATATATATTGACGATGTATGTCCCAGCCCTCCATCGTTTATAAGCTTTTCCGCCTTTAAAAACGCATCATCTATATCCTTCGCCTTGTACATAGCAAGCACGGGCGACAGCTTTTCGTGCGCAAATTCTTCGGTCATCTCCGTACTTTCGACTTCGCCTATCAGAATCTTCACACTTTCAGGGACATTTATTTCCGACAGCTGCGCTATTCTGTGCGCGGTCTGCCCCACTATTTTGGCGTTAAGCGCGCCGTTGATAATTATTGTTTTTCTGACCTTTTCAAGTTCATCGGGATTTAAAAAGTAACAGCCGCGCTTTAAAAACTCGCGTCTGACCTTCCCATAAACCTCTTTATGAACTATCACGGCTTGCTCTGACGCACAAATTACTCCGTTGTCAAACGTCTTTGAATGAATAATT
>USLC01000136.1 GCA_900555375.1 uncultured Eubacteriales bacterium | reverse complement strand
CAGCCGAAAAAACGACAAATACTTTTTTCACATTAACCACCATAAGCCTTTCGTTTTATATAAAAGTGTTATTAAATACAAATTTTTATCAAGCTTTATACTTTAATTGTAACGGCGCAAATTGAATCACGAAACCTTGAATATTTTTTATGCTGAATGTTTTTATCAACAATCTTCATCATTCTGTCAAGCCAGTTTTGCGCGTCCGATGAGCGCTTAAGCGTTTTTTCGATTTGTCTTTCGTGGATATTTTCCCAAAAGCCGTCAGTACAAAGCAAAAAGCTGTCACCGGGTCGAATTTTCTCGGGTTTTGAGACCTCGGGGCTTATATCGCAGCCCGAACCCAGCGTACGTGTAAGATTATACCTCTTATTACTCTGTCTGATTTTGGGATAGCGTATCTCACCCGCCTCATAGAGGGCGTATGCCTCGCTGTGGTCGGGAGTGATTTCATACAAATACTTGTCCCGCAAAAGATACATTCGGCAGTCGCCTATGCTTCCCCAAACAGCGGCAGAGCCGTCCGTTAAAAGAACCGTCATCGATGTGCAAAGCGGAAGCTCGTTATTTTTAAGAATATCCGCGGCTTTGTCAAAAAAGTCGGGAACGGAGGATTTTGTAATAACACCTGTTGCTTCAAAGTCAGAGATAACCGATTCCGCCGCCATTTCCGCGGCTTTTGGCATTTCTCTGCCGTCCGCTATGACAAAACAGCTGCAATACTCGCTCTCCGACACTTTAATGCAATCGCTTATATAATCCTTTTCTCCCTGTCTGATGACCGAAGCATAATCCAAACCGCGCACTTCCTCTCTGCCTGCATTAAGACACATTTGCGCATCTTAATATATAACAACGCCTTTATTATACATTAAAGCAGAAAAAAAGTCAAATAAAATATTATAAACCGCTTAAAACGTCGTCTCTTACCGCGTCAACGTTAATCGTTCTCACCTTTTCGCGCAGGGGCAGAGTGGCTGACGGTGTGACCGAAAGCTCGTCTATTCCCATTGCCATAAACACCTCTGTCATAGACAGGTCTGCCGCAAGTTCGCCGCAGATTCCGCACCATATCCGTGCCTTATGCGCGTTTTCGGCTGTCATTTTAATCATTCTTAAAACAGCTGTGTGATGCGGATTGTAATACTGTTCAAGATTGGGGTTCTGCCTGTCTGCCGCAAGCGTATATTGAATAAGGTCGTTTGTGCCTATGCTGAAAAAATCAACCTCGCGCGCAAGCATATCGCTTATCATAACCGCCGCGGGGGTTTCTATCATAATTCCAAACTCAACCGCTGCGTCAAAGGGAATCCCCGCCGCCCGAAGCTCAGTTTTTACCTCGTTCAGTATCGCTCGCGTCTTTCTTACCTCTTCAACCGAGGTTATCATAGGAACCATAACCGACAGCTTTCCGTATACGGAAGCACGCAAAAGAGCGCGAAGCTGCGTTTTAAATATATCGCGTCTTGCCAGACATATTCTTACCGCGCGGAAGCCCAGCGCGGGGTTTTCTTCTTTATCAAGATTAAAATATCCGATGTTTTTGTCCGCGCCTATATCCATAGTACGGATTATAACCTTTTTTCCGTCCATTTTTCGCAATACATTTTTATAAGCTTTAAACTGCGCCTCTTCATCGGGGTATGAATCGCTTTTAAGATACAAAAACTCGCTTCTGAACAAACCTATTCCGTCCGAATCGTTTTTTATTACGTTTTCTGTGTCCTCCTCGGCTCCGATATTTGAATATATCATTATTCTGTAACCGTCGGCGCTTATATTATCCATTCCCACAAGCATTTTCAGCCGCTCAAGCTTTTTTTCTTCTTCGGCTTTTCGGCGGACGGTGCTTTCCATAACATCGGGTGTCGGCTCTATATATATGCAGCCTTTGTATCCGTCCGCTATCGCCGTCATACCATCATATTCTTCCGACAACGCCTCTCCAAGCCCGATAATTGCGGGAATATTCATAGTATCTGCCAGAATTGCGGTGTGTGACTGAGCGGAACCGTATTGCGTTGCAAATGCAATTATATGTGATTTGTCAAGCTGAATCGTCTCGCTTGGGGCAAGCTCATCCGCACAGATAATTGTATTCTCGGGCACGCTGTTGTTATCCTTCGCTTCTTCCTCCGCACTGCTCATCAGACGTATCAGTCTTTCTGAAATATCCTTTATATCCGCGGCGCGTCCGTTCATATACTCGTTATCCATATCCAAAAGCATTTTTGAAAATTCTTCGGCCGTTTTTGCCACCGCAAATTCCGCATTTGTCTTTTCATCTGTTATAATCTGTTCCACTCTTTGAACAAAATCACGGTCATCAAGCATCATACGATGAATTTCAAATATTTCTGCGCTGCTTTTGCCCGCCTCACTTTCCGCCTTTTTTTCAAGTAAGTAAAGCTCGCTTTTGGCACTGTCAGAGGCGGCCTTGTATCTTTTTATTTCAGCCTCCGTATCCGCGGCAGAGTATTTGTTAACCTTTGTCTTTGTCCGTCTTATAAATCTGATTTTACCTATTGCTATGCCGCCGGACACCGATTTTCCGTTTATTCTTACCATATTTAAATTCCCTCCGTTTTCATCTGCGGACGCTTGTGGTCAGCTGCATTTCACACTAAAAATATTTTTTCTTAAACATAAAAATTTATACATATTTATATGTCAAAGAAGACGCGATGAATTTATTCGGCTTTTTAAGCCGGGACGATTTATCAGTGTTTAAATTACTGCTGAATGTCAGCGGTATCGGACCGAAAGGCGCGCTGGCGATTCTTTCAACGATTGGACCGGATGATTTGCGTTTTGCGGTGCTTTCAGAAGATGTCAAGACGATTTCTTCCGCACCGGGTATTGGCGCAAAGACGGCAAAGCGGCTGATTATCGAATTAAAGGATAAGTTAAAACTTGCCGAAGTCTTTGAAACGGCACTTGCCAATAAAGAAAAAGCATCGTCTGAAAATGATGTACTGTTTGCAAGGAATGAGGCGGTAGAAGCACTTGTGGCGCTGGGATATGCGAGCGCGCAGGCGATGAAGGCGGTACAGCAGGTTGAAAATGCCGAAGAAAAAGATTCGGAACAGATTTTAAAGGAAGCCTTGAAAAAGTTGATTTAAGGAAATAAAAATATGGAAAAAAGAATGATTTCCACAGAACTGGTGGAAGAAGATGTTAAAATTGAAAATAATTTAAGACCCCTTTCACTGGAAGATTATATCGGGCAGGAAAAAGTCAAGCAGAACCTGAAGATCTATCTGGAAGCCGCCAAGCGGCGCGGGGAGCCCATGGACCACATCCTGCTCTACGGCCCGCCGGGTCTGGGCAAGACCACGCTGGCGGGCATCATTGCCAACGAGATGGGGGTGCAGATCCGCATC
>USLC01000135.1 GCA_900555375.1 uncultured Eubacteriales bacterium | reverse complement strand
TCAATACCGATAGAACAGCCTCAGCAGGATGTGCTTCGCGCAAGGATGCTGAAAGACATTCTGGTTGCGATTGCGTAAATGCATAAAAAGGAGTGAAATGTTATGAAATGTGAAAAATGTAATAAAAGAGAAGCAACAACTCATATGACAAAGATTGTAAACGGATATAAAGAAGAGCATCACCTCTGCAGCGAGTGTGCTGCGTCTTCGCCCGAATATAAGCAGATGGAGTCAAGTATGAACTTTGGCATAGGAGACTTTCTGACGGGTATGTTCGGCGGAACCAAAAAGCAGACATCTATCGGAGGGGACACCGAAGTCGGGGTTTGCCCGACCTGCGGAATGCCATATTCGGAATTTTTAAGCATCGGCAAGCTTGGCTGCGGCGACTGCTACGATGCCTTCAGAGACCGTCTTGAAAGACCGCTCAGACAGATTCACGGCACAGCCGAGCATATAGGCAAGGCGCCTGTAAGGGGCGGCGGCGAAGTTATTCTTGATAAAAAGATAACCAAGCTTGAATCAGAGCTTAACGCGGCGGTATTAAAGCAGGACTTTGAAACCGCGGCAAAGCTGAGAGATGAGATAAAAGATTTAAAGAATAATTCAAAGGAGGCATAATTATGTGGTATACTGAAAGCGGCAGTGAGGGCGATGTGGTTTTATCAAGCCGCATAAGACTTGCCAGAAATATAAAGGGGATTCCTTTCCCGCGAAGAGCAAATGAGAGTCAGCAGGAAAATGTTATAGAGCTGTGCAAAACCGCAGCGGAAAAAAGCGGTATAAAGCTTAACTATATCGACATAAATTCTATGAAGGATTATGAAAAGCAGGCGATTGCAGAGTGTCACCTTATCAGCCCTCAGATGATGGACGACAGCGTGAAACGCGGTGTGTTCTTAAGCGGCGACAGTTCGGTCAGCATTCTTGTCAATGAAGAAGACCATCTGCGCATACAGTGTATGGAGCCGGGGTTTAACGTCCGCAAGTGCTTTAAAAGCGCAAACGACGTTGACGATAAGTTTGAGCAAAGTCTGGACTTTGCGTTTGACAGTAAGTTCGGATATTTGACCTGCTGCCCGACAAATATAGGCACCGGTATGAGAGCTTCGGTTATGGTACATCTTCCCGCGCTGACTATGAGCGGAAGCATTAACAGTATCATAGACTCGCTCAGTCAGCTTGGTATGACGGTAAGAGGAATCTTCGGCGAGGGCTCAAAGGCAACGGGAAATATATATCAGATTTCAAACCAGACCACCCTCGGTGAAACAGAGGAGAACATTCTTGAAAGATTCGAGCAGGTCATCACAGAGGTTATCGACAAGGAAAGAGAGATGAGAAGGCGAATCTATGAATCCGATAAATACGGAGTTATGGATAAGCTGATGAGATCCTTCGGCGAGCTGACAAACGCGGTTATTCTGTCATCGTCCGAGGCGATGAGCCGACTTTCGGATGTCAGATTTGCAGTGGAGCTGGGCATAATTAAAAATGTTGATTACAGAAGCATAAATACAGCGACATATTCGGTCTTGCCGGCGAATATAGTTAAGAATTACAACGTGGCAGACGCTGCGGAAAGAGATTTAAAGCGTGCCGAAATAGTGCGCGAGATTCTCCTTGGCGGCAAGGAAAAATAAAGCGCTTTTATAAAAAGCGGAATTTGGCATATAAATAAAATATCGCGTCCGCGGATATTGAAAAAGAAGAATGTGGACGGAAAGGTTGATTATTATGTTTGACAGACTTACGGAAAAAGCAAAAGAAGCCTTAAATTACGCGGCAGAGGCTGCGCTTGAGATGGGGCAGAATTATGTCGGAACAGAGCATTTGCTTGTCGGGCTGATTCGTGAAAAGGACGGCGTGGCAGGTAAAATTCTGGAGGCTAATAACGTAACCGATGAACAGGTTATCGAAAAGATTGACGCGCTTATCGGAACGGGCGAGCCCATAAGCGGAATTAATCCCGAGGCAACACCGAGGACAAAGCGCGTTATAGAGAACAGTTACCGCGAAGCGAGAAGTATGGGTCACAACTATGTCGGAACGGAACATCTTTTGATTGCCGTGCTGAGAGAATCAGAGAGCATCGGAGTGAAAATACTTCTTGAGCTGGGCGTATCTCCGCAAAAACTGTATAATGAAATTTTAAGCCTTTTAAATGAAGGCGCTGCGGACGGCGAGGAGACCGCCGGACGGCAGAGCGGCAGAGCAAAGTCGGGCAAGTCCGATACACCTACGCTTATGAAGTTCGGGCGGGATCTTACGCAGATGGCGAAAGAGGATAAGCTTGACCCGGTTATAGGCAGGGATACGGCGATTGAAAGAGTTGTTCAGATTTTAAGCAGAAGAACAAAAAACAACCCGTGCCTGATAGGTGAGCCGGGCGTGGGCAAAACGGCTGGTGCCGAGGGGCTTGCGCAGAAAATCGCATCCGGAGCCGTCCCCGAAATATTAAAAAACAAAAAGGTAATTGCGCTTGATTTGTCATCAATGATTGCGGGCGCAAAATACAGGGGCGAGTTTGAGGAGAGATTAAAGACTGCGATGGATGAAATCCGCAAAGCGGGAAATGTTATTCTCTTTATCGATGAGCTTCATACCATAGTCGGTGCAGGAGCGGCAGAGGGCGCAATCGATGCGGCAAATATTTTGAAGCCGGCTCTTGCCAGAGGCGATATTCAGGTAATAGGAGCGACAACCCTTGAGGAATACAGAAAGTATATCGAAAAAGATGCCGCTCTTGAAAGAAGATTTCAGCCGATAACGCTTGATGAGCCTACCGCCGAAGAGAGTATCAGAATCTTAAAAGGCATCCGCGATAAATACGAGGCACATCACAGGGTAAAAATTACCGATGAGGCTATTGGGGCTGCGGTTAATATGTCCGTCAGATATATTTCAGACAGATTTTTGCCCGATAAGGCGATAGATTTGATTGATGAAGCGGCTTCGAAAATCAGAATCAAAATGCTGACGGCTCCGCCCGATGTTAAGGCGCTTGAAGATAAGATTGCGGAAATCCGCAAGGAAAAAGAGGCGGCTATAACCGTTCAGGATTACGAAAAGGCGGCAACGCTGAGAGATGAAGAGAAAAAGCTTGCCGAAGAGCTGAGCTCTACAAAAGAGAACTGGGAGAAAAACCACAGCTCAAGCGAGGCGGTGGTAACCGAGAAAGAGGTTGCCGAAATCATTTCTATGTGGACGGGAATACCCGTTAAATCAATAGAAGAAACCGAGAGCGAGAGACTTCTCAAGCTTGAGGAGATTCTTCATAAGCGTGTTGTCGGCCAGACAGAGGCGGTAAGCGCGGTTGCAAAGGCAATCCGCCGCGGCAGAGTGGGACTTAAAGACCCTAAACGTCCGATTGGCTCGTTCTT
>USLC01000134.1 GCA_900555375.1 uncultured Eubacteriales bacterium | reverse complement strand
TCGGCTCCCTCGACGAGGTCTGCCGGGCAGCGCGCATCGCAGCTCCAGTCTGCGAAACGCCGAACACGCTTTATAAACACCCGTCCGACGGTCGTTACTACCTTGTTGTCCGCCAGACAGCCGACAGCACCGACGCATTCAACCGCCTGTGCAATCTCCTGTCCGAGTACAGCGAACCATTAAAGACTGCCGCTGCCCCGAATGCATTTGAGGCATACTATGAGGAGCATTATGAGACGATCGTCCAGGAGCACGCGCTCTCAACGCTCTCGACCCTGTAGGAATGCTGACTTCCAGAAAAATCGTTTTTTTCCATTGCTTCTATTTTAGAACATGAAAACCATCAATTTCTCCTTGAATATTTTGCATTTTTAGTATAAAATAGAATAAGAATTCTATTTGTACAATTTTAAGGAGGTTTCACCGATGATAACAGCAGGTGATTTTAGAAACGGACTCACATTTGAATTTGAAGGAAACGTATATCAGGTTGTTGAGTTCCAGCACGTTAAGCCGGGTAAAGGCGCGGCTTTCGTCAGAACAAAAATGAAGAATGTTATGACCGGCGCGGTTGTAGAACGCACATTCAATCCGACCGAAAAGGTTGAGCAGGCTCGTATTGACAGAAAGGAAATGGAATATCTTTACGAGGACAGCGGTCTTTATTACTTTATGGATCAGGAAACTTATGAGCAGACTCCTCTCAGCGAAGACCAGCTTGGCGACGCGATGAAGTTTGTTATGGAAAATATGACGGTTAAAATTCTTTCGTACAAGGGCAATGTATTTGCCGTTGAACCGCCTACATTCGTTGAGCTTAAGGTTACCGAAACCGAGCCCGGAGTTAAGGGCAATACGGCTACCAACGTTACCAAGCCCGCAACCGTTGAAAGCGGAGCAACCATTACTGTTCCTATGTTTGTAAATGAGGGAGATACAATCCGCATTGACACACGTACGGGCGAATATATGGCAAGAGTTTAATTAAATATAACACGGCGGTTTTCCCGCCAAAAGGAGGACAATATGTCAGAACTTACAAACCAGGCAGCATATCTTCAGGGTCTCGCAGAGGGTCTGAAACTTGACACAGAAAAACCGGAAGGAAAGCTTATAAACGAGCTTTTGGCTCTTGTTTCCGACATGGCAAACGAGCTTGAAGCCCTTGATGACGAGCAGGCATTTGTTGCTGACAAGCTTGATGAAATGGAAGACGTTATCGACATAATCGGCGAAAGCGTTTACGGAGACGATGATGACGATGAAGACGACGATGTTTACACTCTTGTTTGTGATAACTGCGGCGCGGAAATCGATTTCACGGGAGATGATTTGGACGATATCGCAAGCGGCGACTTTATCTGCCCCGAATGCGGCAAAACCATCGAACTCGACTTTGAAGAGTGCGATTGCGATTGCGGCTGCGACCACAACCACGAATAATAACCATAACAAAACAGACTGCCGATTCGGCAGTCTGTTTTGTTGTCTAATTTAATTCATTTTAAGTTATTTAAAAAGGATTACACACGCTTAACATCTGTAGCCTGCGGACCTTTAGCACCTTCAACAACATCAAATTCAACCTCTGCGCCTTCTTCAAGCGTCTTGTAGCCATCCATAGCTATCGCAGAATAATGAACAAATACGTCTGTTCCTTCTTCGGTTTCGATAAAACCAAATCCCTTTTCTGCGTTAAACCATTTTACCTTTCCTTGCATCTTAATACCTCCTAAAAGTCTTAGGTTAACAGTTTCCGCAAGAAACATTAACCATATTTGTATTATAGCACAGATATCAATGCTTGTCAACACTTTTTTGTGCATTATGCACATATTTACATTATCCGACAATATATAACACATATAAACTATACATTGCCATAATACGGCAGTCTGAAGACAAACCCGGGATTATAAAACCGTCATCTTCTTTATTTTTATTTCTTCAACAGGTGTGCCGCCCTCGGGACCTCTTCTCTCTGTTTCAAGAAATCCGTCAACCGTCTCCATTCCCTCTGTCACCTTTCCGAAGGCAGCATACTGACCGTCTAAGAAAGTACAGTCTCCGTAGCAAATAAAGAACTGACTGCTTGCCGAGTCGGGGTCCATAGAACGCGCCATAGACACAACTCCGCGTGTGTGCGAAAGGGTATTTTGCGTAAATCCGTTCTGCGCAAATTCGCCCTTTATATTCTTTCCGCTGCCGCCCATTCCCGTGCCCGTGGGGTCTCCGCCCTGAGCCATAAAGTCATCTATAACCCGATGGAATATTACTCCGTCATAAAATCCGTCAGCCGCAAGAGCCTCAAAATTTGCCGCGGTTTCCGGCGCATATTCCGGCATAAGCTCAATTATAAACTCTCCGCCGTTTTCCATTTCAACTTTAACTTTTTTGTTATCAGCCATTTTTAAATACCATCCTTTTAAAATTATTTATTGTTTTGAGTGTTTTGTGCGCTTTGCGAATTTAACTCTTTTGCCTTTTCTGTCGCATTCTGAATATCCTTCATTATGTCCGCAACCGAGATATCCTTTAAAATCTTCTCCTGCTTCTCTATTTTTGATGCCTGAATCAAATAATTTTTAAGCTCGGCAAGACCCGTGATTCTTTTAATTATATGATATCCGTACTCTGTCTTTACAACATCGCTGATTTCATTATAGTTTAAGGCAAATGCCGCATTTTCAAATTCCGAGACCATTTCTCCTCTGCCGAAGCAATATCCGCCATCGCCTTCGCCCGTGTCCTCGTTATATTCCTTCATAAGCGAGGTGAAATCCTCGCCGTTTTTGGCACGTGCCAGAACCTCGTCAATTGTCGCCTTTGGATCGGTATACTTTTGACTGTCATTTTTAATCAGAATATGCTGAACGCAAATCTGCTCGGGATCAGAGTAATCTTCAAGATTAACGGTTGCATACTTATCCTTGTTATTGACAAAATCCGTCTCCGCTTTTCTGTAAAGAGTTTCAATTTCGTAAAGCTTTGCGTAATCTTCCGCAGACTTTAATCCCATTGCCTCCATATTGGCATTGAGAGCCTCTTCTCCGTAACGGCTTTTAAACTGCTCAAGTCCCTCTGTTGACTGATTTTTCTCATCATCCGACAGTGAAACACCGTTATCCTTTGCAAGCTGAACCACCAGCTGTTTGCCAAGCAATTCTTTAAGAGCCGCCTCTTTTACCTTGTCGCCCTTTGTTGTGCCGCTTGAATCCTTTTCGTCCCAGTTTACGGACGAAAAATCGCCGCTGAAGTTTTGGTCTGCCTTATACTCTTCATTTACCGCCGCCTGATAGATGTAATAACCAAGCAAACCCGTGTCAAGCTTAACACCGTCAACCTCTGCGACAACCTTTGAATCGGCAGCGGCGGATGACTGAGAATTGTTTCCGCTGTCCACATTTTTCTTTCCGCAGCCCGTAAACGATGCCGCAACAAAA
>USLC01000133.1 GCA_900555375.1 uncultured Eubacteriales bacterium | reverse complement strand
CTCCCAGTTATAGCGTTTTTCGCGCTCGTTATATTCCACGGGAATTCCTCTGCCCATATCGTCAACTTCTATAGACCCGTCGGCATATCGGGTAATGGTAATCGTATTTCCGTAACCCTCTCTTGCTTCATCTATTGAATTTGAAAGTATCTCAAACATTGAATGTTCGCAGCCTTCGATTCCGTCCGAACCGAAAATGACCGCAGGCCGCTTGCGGACGCGGTCAGCGCCCTTCAGCGATGAAATACTTGAATTATCATACTTACTCACTTTTTACCTCCGAAACAGGCTTATGTTAAAGCCTCAGTATTTTTAATATATCATAAAATAAAAAAGTTGTAAAGACCTACATTAAATGACGGCAGATAACAGTCTGCCGCCATTTAATGTACCACTCGGGCGGATTATTACTCCGCCTCGGTTATTCCGAAAGCCGCGGAGTTTGAGCTCCGCCGCCCGAACTGCCCGAGCCCGAGGATGCCGAGCCGCTTGACGCGCCGCCGTTTGACGAACCGCCGCTTGTTCCGCCCGACACGCCCGAGGAACCCGATGTATTGCCCGATGTGCCGTTATTTCTTTTGGTTGTACCGCTTCCGCTTGTATCTTCATCGGTTTTTGATTCATTTGTTTTGCTGTCGGAAGTCTCTTCGCTCTTCTTTTCAACCTCTTCCTCTCCGCTTGTTCCGCCGCGGTGCTTCAGATTGCAGTAAGCCGGAAGACTGTCTTTATCGCAGTAATACGTTGTTGACGGACAGCTTGATGTCGCTCTCATTCCCGTATATGTGCAATAGCTGATTCTTGTTACGCTGCATGGCTGAGAGAGAGTTCTGTCGGTACTTTTAAGCGTCCGATGTGCGCTGTCCATGATGCTTTTGAACACGGGTATGCAAGGATTTGATGAGATATTTATCTCCTTAGGAATGTCATATCCGTACCATACAGCCGCAACATAATATGGCGTATATCCTATAAACCAACGGTCTTTGTTATCCGATGTTGTACCCGTCTTGCCGGCAGTATAGCTCACGCCCGAAACGGAGGCGCCGACACCTGTTCCGCTTTCCACTACCTCTTTTAAAAGCTGAGTCATAATATATGCGTTTGACTCTTTCATAATCGATGTGCCTGCCCTGTCAGAGCTTAGAATTACATTTCCGTCCCTGTCGGTAACCTCTGTATACGTATACGGCTTATAATGAAAGCCTCCGTTTGCAAATGACGCATACGCCGCCGCCATTTCCATTGTTGTTGCACCGTCCGTCAGACCTCCCAGAGCCAGCTGCGAAAGACCGACATCGGTATATATCTTTCCGTCTACCTCGCGGCTTTTTACAAGTGTTGTAAGTCCAAACTTGTCCGTCAGATAATCATAGCTTACCTGTGCCCCGAGTTTATCTATAATCTCTACCGGGGTGGTATTAAGCGACCTGCGCACCGCGGTTCTTACGTCAACTTTTCCGCGGTATTTAAAGTCATAGTTTCGCGGCGTCCAGCCCGCGTATGACTTCTTCTCATCCACAAATGTCGAACCGGGATATATAACCTTATTTTCAAGAGCAGGGAGGTATGCCGCAATCGGCTTGATTGTTGAACCCGGCTGTCTCGGCGAGCCCGAAGCGCGGTTCAGCGTAAGGCTTGCCGTCTTTTTGCCTATTCCTCCGGCTATTCCCACAACCTGTCCTGTCTGCACATCCAGGACGGTAATTGCCGACTGTGCGCCCGAACCCGCAAAATTCTTCTCGGATTCGTAGTATTTTTCAACTATCTTCTGTACATCCGGATTATACGCCGCCTTTATCTTTACTCCGCCCGAATATAATATTTTATTGGCAAGGCTTTTTGAATACCCAAGCTCCTGCAAATCATTTATTACATCGGTTATAACCTGATCGACAAAATACGATGTTGTTTTAACCGTATCGTCTTCACTTTTTGACGAGTTATCGACAATATTAAGCTTTTCGTTTATCGCCTTTTCGTATTCATCCTGCGATATGTACCCAAGCTCAAGCATTTTGCCGAGTACAACCGTCTGACGCTCTTTATTCTTGTCCGGGTTATCTATTGGGTCATAAGCAGAGGGATTCTGCGTGATTCCGGCGATAGCAGCACATTCGGCAAGGTCAAGCTGTTTTACGTCCTTACCAAAATAGGTTCTTGCCGCGGTCTGAACGCCGTTACATCCGTGCGAAAGATATATGCAGTTTAAATAAAGCTCAAGTATCTGTGTTTTATCCAGCTGTTTTTCAAGTGCAACCGCCCTAGATATCTCTTTTATTTTACGCGTCGGCGTCTGGTCATTGTCGCCCGTTACATTCTTTATCAGCTGCTGAGTGATTGTGCTTCCGCCAAGCGACGCGCCTCTGTTGCCCGTAATCTTTCTGCCTATCCATACAAAGGTTGCCTTTGCGGTTCGGGGCAAATCATAGCCCTTATGCTCCATAAAACGCTCGTCCTCGATAGAAATGATTGCCTTCTGCAAATCCTCGGGGATGTCGCCTATATCCGCCCATTCGCGGTTTTCCGCCGAATCAACCTTATACAGCTCTGTCTCCTGTCCCGTTTTTGGGTCGTCATATACAATAACCGAATTTTGGTTTAAGGTAAGACTGTCAACATCTATGTCATCAACATCACCCCAATATCCGAAGACCGCGCCCAAAAACGCAACCGTTGCTATCACCGCAATAATTATAAATGTTATCAGAAATATTTTAATGAACTTTCCCACATAATGCTTCATATATAAACCCCTTTTAATTTTGGCATATAATGATTTATATTTTATCTATTATATTATAAACTAAAATCGTGCGTATGAAAAGACCAATATATGTTAATAATATATTAAATTAGTGTTACAAAAATAAACTATACCACAATATATGGGGGGAATGTATAATATGACCGGTAAATTTTTGCGTAATACTATGATTGGCTTTTGCGTATTTATCTCTGTAATAATAATTACGTACGTAACCGTCACCTATCTTTACAGAGCTTCGGCGGCGAAGGCAGCCGCAAGTGTTCTGCCCGTAGAAGAATCGGCAGCCGCAAGCACGGCGGAACCTCTCACCGATGAGGATATAACCGCCTGCGACTACTATCTGGCACGCTTCAACGGCAAGGGAATCTCGGTTTTTGCCTGCAGCGGCAGTGGTGAAGAATTTTTATACAACATAGATATACGCGCATCCGACATCTCGGACGAAGAAATGTCAAAGCTTAAAGAAGGTATCGTTCTGCGCGACAAGCAGGCGCTTGCATCGTTTGAAGAAGACTTCTCGAGCTGATATAATATGACCCCAAAAAGCTATCTTTTTGGGGTCATATTATACTTCAATCCACTTTATATTTTTGTTTCGTTTAAACCAAGTAAGCTGACGCTTGGCATATCTCCGCGATTCGCGCTTAATATCCTCAACCGCGGTCTGCAAATCACATTCGCCGTCCG
>USLC01000132.1 GCA_900555375.1 uncultured Eubacteriales bacterium | reverse complement strand
CAGTCAGTATAAAATATTGCCGGTGACAGATTCGCACACACATATATTCCCCGATAAAATTGCTGAAAAGGCGCGGAACAACGTAAGCAAATACTACGAATCGCCTATGTTCACCTGCGGCAAGCTTTCAAATCTTTACAAAACAAGACAAGAGATATACAGTGGCAGAGCCGTAGCGAAACAGCTTGTATGCTCGCCCGCGATTACGCCGTCTCAAACAGCCGATATAAACACATTTATCGCATCAGTATGCCAAAAAGACGAAAGTCTTATCGGCTTCGGAACTATGCACAGAGACAACGAAAACTATAAATCAGAAATTTTGCGTATAAAAAGTCTCGGACTTAAAGGGATGAAATTTCATCCCGATTTTCAAAAGACAAATATGGACGACCCAAAGCTTATCGAAATTTATAAAGAAGCTGCAAACGCAGGGCTTCCCGTTCTGCTTCATATGGGCGACAAGATTATGAGATTTTCAAGCGCTGACAAGCTTAAAAACATTCTTGACGCGGTACCAAATCTCAAGGTTATAGCAGCGCATATGGGCGGCTATATGCATTGGAGAGAGGCGTATGACATTATTCCCGTATGTGACAGGCTCTTCTTTGATATTTCAAGCACGCTTGATTTTATTTCTGCGGCGGACGCAAGGAAAATGCTTGACAAATTCGGAACGGATAAAGTTTTCTTCGGAAGCGACTTTCCCATATGTAACCCCGTTGAAGAGCTTAAAAAGCTTGATGCCCTCGGCTTAAATGAGGCCGACCGCAGACGCATCGAATATTATAACTTTGAAGAATTTATATCATAACAAAAATGTCTGAAAAGCTGTTTTGCTTCTCAGACATTTTTTATTAAATCTTTAACTACCTCGCCCGCCATAATCAAACCTGCCGCAGACGGAACAAACGCTGTGCTTCCCGGCACTTGCCTGCGTGCTGTGCATTTGCGTGCCATTCCCGGCGGACAAACGCAGTTCTTCTTACAGCTCATCGCCATATCGTCAATCGGCGTAAGCGGCTTTTCTTTTGAATACACAACCTTAAGCTTTTTTATTCCGCGTTTTTTAAGTTCATAGCGCATAACCCTTGCCAGAGGGCACACCGATGTCGAATATATGTCCGCAACCTCAAATCTTGACGGGTCAAGCTTGTTACCTGCACCCATCGAGCATATTATCGGCACCTCTGCTTTTGCCGCGTTCACCGCAAGCTCAATCTTACCCGTGACCGTGTCTATTGCGTCAACCACATAATCGTACAAAGAAAAGTCAAATTTCTCTGCTGTCTCCGGCATATAAAAAGTTTTGTATGTGTTTATGACAACATCGGGGTTTATATCTTTGCATCTTTCCTCAGCCACATCAACTTTATACTTTCCGATTGTTTTACGTGTCGCGTAAATCTGGCGGTTTATGTTGGTAAGACACACCTTATCGTTATCGATTAAATCGAGTGTACCTACCCCGCTTCTGACAAGCGCTTCAACCGTATATCCTCCCACTCCGCCAATGCCGAAAACCGCCACGCGTGAATTTTTAAGTTTTTCCATTGCCGCCTTGCCAAGCAGCAGCTCTGTTCTTGAAAATTGGTTAAGCATAAATCTGCCCCCTTGTCTGCCGATTTAATAATTCTCCAGAAAACTGTGTCTGCCCGTACCGTCTTTATACGCAATTACGGTCTCAAGATTTACATTTTGCATACTTCTGAAGATATTGTTCTCTACCTGAGGATTTACCTTTTTTAAGTCCGCGATAAGATGCTTAATCTCCATCCGCTTAGAGCCTGTTCGGCTTGAGGTTAGGCACGCCTCTGACGTGCAGGTATCGGTAAACTTGCACGCGCACTGAATAAAGTGTAAATCGTTAAAATCGCGCCAGCGCTTTATATCATCTTCCCTTATATGATACATCGGTCTTATAAGCTCCATACCCTCAAAATTTGTGCTTTTAAGCTTGGGCATCATATTCTGAATCTGTCCGCTGTAGAGCATACTCATTAAAATTGTTTCTATTACATCGTCATAATGATGACCGAGAGCAATTTTGTTACAGCCAAGCTCCTTTGCCTTTGAATAGAGATATCCTCTTCTCATTCTTGCGCAGACATAGCAAGGCGATTTCTCGATTTTATATACCGCGTCAAATATTGTGCTTTCAAAAACGGTGATAGGAACGCCCAGCATACGTGCGTTGCGCTCTATAATCTCGCGGTTTTCGCTGTTATAACCGGGGTCCATAACAAGAAAGACAAGTTCAAACCGGAACTTATTGTGGCGCTTAAGCTCTTGAAAGAGCTTTGCCATCAGCATAGAATCCTTTCCGCCCGATATGCATACCGCTACCTTGTCGCCCTCTTTTAAAAGCTCGTATTCATTGATTGCCGAAGCAAATTTTGAAAACAACGCTCTGTGAAAGGTCTTTCTGATACTTTTTTCAACCTCTTCGGTCTTGTCATTGTCAGCCGAAAGCCTCTCGCGCAGCCAGCCGATATACCCTTCTTTTAAACTGTACGCCGAAAACCCTTTCTCTCTCAGCGATTCGGCAAGGTCAAGGCTTACGATTCCCGATTTGCAGTACAATATTATATTTTTTGATTTATCAAGCTTTGCCTCATCAAATTCCGAAAGAGGAATGTTAACCGCACCGTCAATACACCCGTACGAGAACGAAAGCTCCTCTCGTATGTCTACAATCTGACAGTTTTCGGCATTTTCAAGCTCCGCCAATGTTATTTCATCTGTTTTATCCGTCATAAGTTTCACCTTTTGCATATTATTTCAGGCTTTGTCCCAAAGATCAATTTAATACGCCTTATTTAACATAATCAAATTCAACGCCGTACATATGAACGGTGTCGCCCTCTTTGATTCCCGCACGCTCAAGTGCACGGATTGCACCGCACTTTATAAGCGCACGCTGAAAATACTGCATTGATTCATAATCGTCAAAGTTGGTCGAACCAACGATTCTGCGCACTCTTCCACCCGTTACAACGTAAACACCGTCTTCAATCTCAACGCGAAGCTCTTCCTCCTGCGCTCTTAAATCCTCAAGATCCAAAATCTCATAATCCTCATCATCTTCTTCGGGAAGCTTTGACAAAAATTCTGCCGTATAATTCAAAACCTCACGGACGCCTTGCTTTGTAGCGGCAGAAATCTTAAACACTTTATATCCGCGCGACTCCATCTCAGCCTTAAATCTTTCAAAGTTTTCTTCAAACTGCGGAATATCGGATTTATTGGCTATAACTATCTGCGGCTTGTCGGCAAGCTTTTCGCTGTACAGCTTAAGCTCGTTATTGATAGTATCAAAATCTTCAATCGGGTCTCTGCCCTCTATTCCCGAAACATCGACAAGGTGAAGAAGAACACGCGTACGCTCTACATGCCTTAAAAAAGCGTGTCCGAGACCTACTCCCTCGTGCGCGCCCTCTATTATTCCCGGAATGTC
>USLC01000131.1 GCA_900555375.1 uncultured Eubacteriales bacterium | reverse complement strand
CATAATAAATTACTCCTTTTAACATTTTTGTTTTATGTTTTTTGAGGTCCTCACTTATAAAACAATTTGTAAAAGGAAAACGTTGCATAATTTTAAAATAATTTTTTATTTATTATAACACATCGTATAAAATTAATCAATAATGAAATAAGAGGCCGCCCAAAGGCAGCCTCTCAGCTTTATACTCTGTCATTATCATCAAAAGCATCTCCGCACTCGGGGCAGAACTTCGGCGGATTGGTCGGGTCATCGGGCACCCAGCCGCATTTATTGCATTTATAAGCGGCAGCCGTCGGGCGCGGCGAACCGCAGTTCTGACAAAACTTACCCTGATTTACGGTTCCGCAAGAGCAAGTCCAGACGTCACCGTCCGCAGGCTTAGGCTTTCCGCATTCCATACAGAACTTACCCGTGTTTCCGCTATGTCCGCACGCACAGGTCCAACCGCTGTTCTGAGACGGCGCGGACTGACTCTGTTGATTCTGCTGCTGTCCCATAGCAAACATCTCTTGTATGTTTGCTCCTCCTGCATTCTGAGCCATATTCATTCCTAAGAATCCGCCCATCGCGCCCATTCCGCCTTGATTTGCGGCAGATTTGCAAACAAATCGCTTTGCAGCGTTTCCCATGCAACCGCCAACCAGTCTTGAAGCAGCCGTTGCGGAATTTGTTGTCATTGCGTTTTCCTCCCACTCGGTCAGCTTCTTGCGCTGGTCCTCGGGGATAGATACCGAATTAAAGCTTATTGTCTGAATCTCAAGTCCTCTGCTCTCGCGCCACTGAGCCGCAAGCTCTTCTTTAAGTGCAGCCCCAACCTCTTTTGTATGCGCAGGTATTTCATAATACATAATTTTTTGCATAGCAACCTTTGCAAGGGCAGGCTGAAGAGCGTCCATAAGCTCTCCGCGAAGCATCTCGTCAATCTGCGAACGCTCATAATATTCCGAAACGTTACCGCTGACGTGTGTATAGAAAAGAATCGGGTCTGTTATACGATAAGAATAAACGCCGTTACAGCGCAGGTCAACAGACAGCTTGTATCCGAGGTTTTCATCAACGGTAACTCTGAAAGGTATCGGAGTAGCCGTTCCGAACTTATTGCCCGTTATTTCTTTTGTATTAAAGTAATATACGCGCTGATCCTTGCCCGTGTCTCCGCCGAAGGTAAATCTCTTTCCTACCATTTCAAAGCTCTTTTTAAGACCTTCGCCAAAACCGCCGTAAAAGACACTCGGCTCTGTGGAGTTGTCATACACAAACTCGCCGGGCTCGGATGAAAATTCAACTACCTTGCCCGATTCCACAATAGCCATTGCCTGACCTTCGTTTACGGCAATAATCGAGCCGTTTGAAATTATGTTATCCTCGCCCTTTTTATTTGAGCTTCTGCCTCCCGTCTTTTTCTCGCCCTTTACAATCAATAAATCAGAATCCAGACTGTCGCAGTAAAAAAATTCTCTCCATTGATCGGCAAGTACGCCGCCGAGAGCTCCTGCTCCCGCCTTAAGTAATCCCATTAAGAATCAATCCTTTCTTTTTGTAGTAAATATATGTGTATCATCTCTTCGGAAATCCGATTTTAATATTTTATCAATAACTTCCGCCGCAGCCGCCGTGAGTCTCTCCCGATGAAGACGTATGACTGTCCGAATCATCCTTCGACCGTTCTGTCTTTGTTACGGTACTGTATAAATATATATCCTGTGACAAGGTTAAATTAAAGCTTCCCGGCTTCATATAATTTGAAGCATAGTCTTGCTTTACAGCGGTTTTCATCTTTTTTAATTTTGAATTCATCGCCGCCGAGGCAATAATCAGCGGCAAAAGAGCCGCCCCTGCTATAACGCAGAAAATATATATACCGCTTTTTTTGTTGTACGGCTCACCCTGAGCCGCCATTTCAAGAAGCTCTGCCGAATACTCTGCATACGCTTCAAATGCGCCGTTATAGTCATCGTCCTGCAAGCACGGAAGAACCTTTGACTCAAGATAGGCAAGTCCTCTGCTGTTAAAAAAGTCCAAGCCCGTACCGTGAGTTGTAAAACGGTACTTTCTCGGTTCCGACGAAACATAAAGCATTATTCCGTCCTTGCCGCTGCCTGCCCCGTATCCGTTATAGTCAAAAATATCGTCAGCGGTATTGGTTTCGTCCTCGCCCGACATAACCTCTTCTGTATATACGGCTACATCAAAATTATACTTTTCTCTGAGCGCGTTAAGCTCTGCCGTAAGGGTATTAAACTGCTCTGCATCCAGATATCCGGCATTGTCGATTACCGGCGGATTTACAAACTCAGCCCATACGGGCACGGTAACCGAAAAACACATCAAAAGCAGGATAATGCACGAAAACATCTTTTTTATATGTATATTCATCAAAAAGCCCTCCTAATTAAGCAGCAGCCAAGCCACAACTGCGACAGCGGCATAAGCAATAGCCGCAACCTTACCGAAATACCGCCATTTCTTACCCTTATCCACAGGGTACTCGCCTACAACCTTGCCCGTTTGTCCGTTAACGGCAAACTTATAATTTTTTCCGCGGTATTTAATATTAAGCATCCATACGGGAAGCAGAGAATATCTTATCTTTCCGTCCGAAAAGCTTACATTTGTGCTCTCCGGCGTAACCGAGCCGTATTCTTTTGTGGTTTCGGCAAACACCGATTCGGTAGAATTTTTTACGCGTTCATTTGCGCGCTCTATACTGTCTTCAGCCGAAACATCATACTTATCCGCCAAAAAGCCCGAAAGATATCCCGTGTTAAAATCCACCGCATCGCCGTAATTGAACGGCTCTACCGCCTCCATATACGCATTATCCGCCTTTTGAGATGCGTCCACGGGAATATTTGCAAATCCTACGCTTCCGCCTCTCAGCAGCCTGTAATAATCCGTTTTGGTATAATCATAATCAGAATCACTCCAGAACGACAAGGTTCTTGCGCTGTATGTAATATTTGCGTTACAGTCGCAGTCAAACATCCAAAACGGAACATATACTCCGCTCATTTCTTCTATCCGTTTTTTATTTTTAAACTCATCCGGCAAAAACGGAGCATTTTTAAAATCATTTTCAAATGCCGATACAGCCGTATTTTTATCAATCTTAAACGGAATTATAAAATCGGGCTGCAAAGCCCCCTCAAACTGCCCCTTCACTATTGTTGCACTTCCGCAGTAAGGGCAAACGGTCGAGCCCAGCGAATCATCTCCGCTTATTTCGGCTCCGCACGACGGACACGAATAGCTTGAAATATCCACATCTCCGCCGCCCTCATAGCTTCTTGGCTCATAATGCGTCCAATCAAATTTTGACGCGGTTTTAGCCTTTGCCTCCGCCTCACTCAGCTGCTGCATTGTCTCTGCAGAAAAATCATTTCCGCAGGAATCGCAGTGAAGACTTCCCGAATCTCCTCTGAAAGCAAGCGGCGCACCGCAGCACGGACACTTATAGCTC
>USLC01000130.1 GCA_900555375.1 uncultured Eubacteriales bacterium | reverse complement strand
GTAACGGCAGATGAAGATGCGGACAGATCTTCTTGGAATTTGCCATGACTTCGATCAGGTCATCAGACAGATCCTTCGGATGAGATGTCATAAACCTGACGCGCTCGATTCCGTCAACGCGGCACACCTCACGCAGAAGCTGAGGAAAGCTGAGTCCCGACTCTAAATCGTTGCCGTATGAGTTGACATTCTGACCCAAAAGCATAACCTCGCGATAGCCCTTTGAGGCAACATCTTTCACCTCGCTTAAAATCCTGTCGGCACTGCGGCTGCGCTCTCTGCCCCGCACGTAAGGGACAATGCAATATGTGCAAAAATTGTTACAGCCGTACATAATAGGTATTTTTGCAAGCGGAATACCGTCGCGTTTATAGCTTATGTCCTCAAACACCGCTCCGTCTCCGTTTTCGACATCAAAGATTCTGCCTCCTGCCATAACCGAGTCAAGAAGCTGAGGAAAGCGGTAAAGCGCGTGCGTTCCGAAAACCAAATCCACGTGCTTGTACTTTGCCTTGATGCGCTTTGCTATATGCTCTTGCTGCATCATACAGCCGCAAACCGCTATTATTATATTTTCGCGGCGGCGTTTTATATTCTTCAGCGCACCGAGGTTGCCGAAAACGCGAAGCTCTGCGTTTTCACGCACGGCACAGGTATTGTAAAGTATAAAGTCGGCGTCATCGGGCTTGTCGCAAAAATCAAACCCCATATCGGCAAGCATACCCTTTATCTTCTCGCTGTCACTTGTATTCTGCTGACAGCCGTAGGTCTCTACAAACGCCAAAGGAACGCGTCCCGCGCGTTCCACCTCAGCGTGAATTTTATCTATATACTCTCTCTGTCTGTGCATCTCGGCATCGCTTATATATTCGGTCGTTTTATCTTTCATTTATTAAGTACAACCCTTTCCGACCCTGCAAAACAAATTACTGAGCCTTATTTCTGTATTTGTCAAGTATTCTCTCTATTCTGGATATAGGAGTAAGCAGATTGCTGATTGAGGTCTCATCGTTCAACTGTTTTATAATCAATGCGATATATTTTGACATATCGACCTCGTGATACCAAGGCGCCGCCTTAAGCTCGGGCGAGCGGTATACAAGATTTGTTGTAAACACCGCGTCAAACAGACCCTCTTCATTTGCCTTGTTGAACTTTTCGATTCCCTCCGTAAAAAGTCCGAAGGTTGCAAAAACTATAACCTTCTTTGCGTTGCGCGCTTTAAGCTCTCTGCAAACATCTATCATAGATTCGCCCGATGCAATCATATCGTCTACAACGATTACGTCCTTGCCCGCAATATCATTGCCCAAAAATTCGTGTGCCACAATAGGATTTTTACCGTTTATTATGGTCGAATAGTCGCGGCGCTTGTAGAAGGTTCCGAGGTTCATACCCAAAACCGATGAATAATACATACATCTTCCCATTGCGCCTTCGTCGGGCGATACAATCATTGTATTCTCTTTGTCAAGAATAATCTTTTCATCATACTTAAGACACGCCTTTATCATCTGATATGTAGGGTGTACGTTTTCAAATCCGCAAAGCGGGATAGAGTTTTGAACTCTTGCATCGTGCGCGTCAAACGTGATTATGTTTGAAACGCCCATATTGGTAAGCTCTTGCAGCATAAGCGCACAGTCAAGCGACTCTCTCGCAACTCTTTTATGCTGACGTCCCTCATAAAGCATAGGCATAATAACGGTTATTCTTCTTGCCTTTCCGCCCATTGCGGCGATTATACGCTTTACATCCTGGTAATGGTCATCGGGGCTCATCGGTCTTTCGCTGCCGTACATATTATATGTCACGCCATAGTTAAATGCATCCATTATGATATAAATATCATATGTTCTGATTGAGTGCATAATCATAGCCTTTGCTTCGCCCGTGCCGAATCTGGGGCAGTTTATGGGAATTATAAACGTCTCAAAATCTCCGTCTATGTTGTCCTCGTTAAATTTCTTTAAATGCTCGTTTACTCTGCAGGTCATCTCCTCGCAGCCGCGCATTCCTATTACTCCCAATCTGCCGAGATCGTATGATTTTTCTGTAGTTGCCATTGGTTTTCAATCCTTTCACACTTTTAATATATATAAAGCTAATACATTACAATTTTATGCGTTGTACCCCGCAAGAAGCTTGTATCTTATATCCCACAGCTTCTGCGACATATCAACATAATACTCGTGAGGGTTTTCAAATCTTTTAACTTCATCCCAGATTGTTTCTACCTCTTTTTTGCAGTAATTCTTGATTTCTTCAAGCGAGGGCGACTCATATACGCATCTGCCCTTATCAAAAAGCCGAACCTGAAGCGGTCTTACCTCAAAATCAGTAAGCGTCTTTCTCTTCCACGTATTGCCCGGGTCAAATATCTCATACTTGCCGCTGTCATCAATCGTTTCATCATATGTTGTAAGAACGTCGGCTATTGCCATACCCGTCTCTTTTGAAAATAGTCTGTACGGTGTTTTAAAATAAGGCGTTGTAATCTTTGACACATTCTCGCTTATTTTAATTTTCGGCACTATCTCGTCATTTTCCTCTACTGCGACAAGCTTATATACTCCGCCGAAGACCGGCTCAGACCTTGAAGTGATAAGTCTCTCGCCCACTCCGAAGGAATCAATGCACGCCCCCTGACGCAGAATATCGCCGATAATATACTCGTCAAGAGAGTTTGAAATAACAATCTTGGCGCTTTGCCAGCCTGCCTCGTCAAGCGCCTTGCGGCACTTGCGCGTAAGATATGTTATATCGCCGCTGTCTATTCTTATACCGCAGTTTGTTATGCCGAGGGGCTTTAAAACATCGTTAAATACGCGAATGGCGTTGGGCAAACCGCTTTTTAACACATTGTAAGTATCTATAAGTAAAACGCAGTTGTCGGGATAACATTTTGCATAAGCCGCAAACGCCTCATACTCGCTGTCGAAAGACTGTACCCAACTGTGAGCCATTGTTCCGAGTGCGGGAACCGAAAACATCTGATCGGATATCGTGCACGCCGTTCCGCATACGCCGCCTATATACGCAGCCCTCGCTCCATAAATCGCACCGTCATATCCCTGAGCGCGGCGCGAACCGAACTCCATAACAGGTCTCCCTGCCGCGGCACGAACTATTCTGTTGCTTTTGGTTGCTATAAGGCTTTGATGATTTACGGTAAGAAGCACCATTGTTTCAAGAAACTGCGCCTGAAGCAGCGGTCCTCTGACCGTAACTATAGGCTCGTTCGGAAAGATAGGCGTACCCTCGGGGATAGCCCAAACATCACACTCAAACTTAAAATTTTTAAGATAATCCAAAAACGCCTCGTCAAAGATTCCCTTTGAACGCAGGTATGCGATATCGTCATCGCTGAATTTTAAATTATTCATATACTCGATAAGCTGTTCAACCCCCGCCATAATGGCAAATCCGCCCATATCGGGAACCTTTCGGAAGAACATATCAAAATATGCAATTTTATCACCGATACCT
>USLC01000129.1 GCA_900555375.1 uncultured Eubacteriales bacterium | reverse complement strand
TGCCGAAAAGTTTATAGCTGAGGCGGATAAAGAAAATCTTGACGCGGTTTGCGTTGCACGGGTGACAGATACAAACAGGCTTTGTATGAAGTGGCGCGGCAATACAATTTGTGATATCAGCCGCGACTTTTTAAATACCAACGGCGCAGAAAAGCACAATGACGCATATGTTGAAAAGGCTGATTTTTCGATTGATATGTTTAAATTTGACGCAAAGGGCGAAACATACGCGGACAAGATAGAAAATATGATGGGCGACCTTAATATTGCATCGCAGCACGGTCTTGTTGAAAGGTTTGACAGCACCATCGGTGCGGGAACGGTATTTATGCCCTACGGCGGAAGGTATCAGATGACGCCGCAGCAGAGTATGGTCGCAAAGGTTCCGACTCTGCACAAGGAAACCGATACGGCAACGGTTATGGCATACGGATACAACCCCAAAATATCAGAGAAAAATCCGTATCTCGGCGCGTTGTACGCGGTTGTGGATTCGGTTACGAAGGCGGTTGCCGCGGGTGCGGACTATAAGGATATATATTTAACGTTTCAGGAATACTTCGAGAGGCTTGGCTCTGACCCCAAGCGCTGGGGCAAGCCGCTTGCGGCTCTGCTTGGCGCATATGAGGCACAGGAAAAGCTTGGACTTGCGGCTATAGGCGGAAAGGACAGTATGTCTGGCACATTTAATGATATAGATGTTCCTCCCACGCTGGTTTCGTTTGCGGTTGCTCCGCTTTCGGCAAAGCGCGCGGTATCGGACGAGTTTAAAGGTGCGGATAACTCTGTAATTATGCTCTCGCCGAAGTATGATGGAAATAATATGCCCGATTTTGACAGCTTAAAGCAGCTTTATGAGATGCTTTATAATATGATTTGCGATGATAAATCAAGCAGCGTAAAGTCGGTATGGGCAATAGGCTACGGCGGCGTTGCGGAAGGTATCTGTAAGATGTCTCTCGGCAACAGAATCGGATTTGAATTTGACGCGGATTGTGACAAATCGTCGCTGTTTGACGCAAAGTACGGAAGCGTGATAGTCGAACTTGACGGTGCTGTCGCAATTGGAATTATAGGTGACGGCGTTGAAGTAACAAAACTCGGACACACAACCGATAAAGCGGTTATAAAGATTGATAAAGAAGAAATTCCGCTCTCTGACATAGAAAAAGCGTGGACTGCACCGCTTGATAAAGTATTTGCAACCAAGGCAGACTTTGACGATGTGGGTATGAAGAAGTTTGAATTTGGCGAAAGAATCAATATCTGCCCCAAACAAGGCTTTGCCAAGCCGAGAATATTTATCCCCGCCTTCCCGGGGACGAACTGCGAGTATGACAGCGCAAGGGCCTTCGAGCGCGCGGGCGGCATAGCCGATGTGAGAATATTCAAAAATCTCAGACCCGAGCATATCGAAGAATCGGTACAAAGCTTTGTCGAAGCAATTAACAATGCGCAGATTATTATGCTTCCGGGCGGCTTTAGCGGCGGTGACGAGCCTGACGGTTCGGGCAAATTTATAAAAGCGGCGTTTGAAAATGAGCGTGTAAAGTCAGCGGTTACAGAACTTTTAAATAACCGTGATGGACTTATGCTTGGTATATGCAACGGTTTTCAGGCACTTATAAAGCTGGGTCTTGTTCCGTACGGAGAGATAAGAAGAACCGACAGCTCTTGCCCAACTCTTACGTTTAACACAATAGGCAGACACGTGTCAAGGATAGCGTCTACAAGAATCGCTTCCGTTAAGTCGCCGTGGTTTGCGGGCGTAGAGGTAGGAGACATACATCAGATAGCCGTGTCTCACGGCGAGGGCCGATTTGTTGCAAGCCCCGAGGTTATAGCAGAGATGGAGAAAAACGGGCAGATTGCCACACAGTATGTAAATCCCGACGGAGAGCCGACATATGATATGCCATACAACCCCAACGGTTCGTACTACGCAATAGAGGGTATTACAAGCCCCGACGGGCGCGTCCTCGGAAAGATGGGACATTCGGAAAGATTTAAAGAGAATGTGTTTAAAAATATTCCCGGTGACAAAGACCAGAAGATATTTGAAAGCGGAGTAAATTACTTTAAAATTTAAAGGTGATGTGATATGAAAAAGATTACAAGCTTTACGGTTGACCACACAAAGCTTGAGCCGGGCATCTATGTTTCAAGAACCGACGGCGATATTACCACATACGATTTGCGTATGAGAAAGCCGAATACCGGCGATTTGATATCGAATGCGGCTATGCATTCGCTTGAGCATATGTTTGCAACGCTTGTAAGAAATTCGGAAAGAGCGGACAGCGTTATATACTTCGGACCGATGGGCTGTCAGACAGGGTTTTATCTGCTGCTGCGTTCGTCCGACAGAAAGGCGGATGTTTTACTGATAAAAGATACGCTTAAAAAGATACTTGACTATGACGGAGATATGCCGGGCGCAAGCGAGGTTGAATGCGGAAATTACAGAAATTTAAGCTTAAGCCTTGCAAAAGAAGAGGCAGAGAGGTATTATGCCGTTGTAAAAAATCTTACGGAAAACGATTTGGAATATAAGAAATAAGAAAGGACAAGTGATAAAAATGGCAAAGGTTGCAATAGTTATGGGCAGTAATTCGGATTTGCCCGTTGTAAAGGGAGCGATAGAAAAGCTTGATTACTTCGGCGTTGAGTATGAGGCGCGCGTAATATCGGCGCACAGAACTCCGCAGGCGGCAGAGGAGTTTGCAAAGACTGCAAAGGAGAGAGGCGTATCGGTGATAATTGCGGCGGCAGGCAAGGCGGCGCATCTCGGCGGAGTTATCGCCGCGTATACAACTTTGCCCGTAATTGCTTTGCCTATCAAGTCATCGCTGATGGACGGGCTGGATTCGCTTTTGTCAATGGTTCAGATGCCGTCGGGGATTCCGGTTGCAACGGTGGCGGTAAACGGAGCGGACAACGCGGGTATTCTTGCCGTTCAGATGCTTGCCCTCTCTGATGAAGAACTTGCTTTAAAGCTTGATAAATTTAAAGCTGATATGGCAAAAGCGGTTGAAGAGAAGGACAGGGCGCTTCAAAAGGAATTAAATAACTTATGCGGAGGAGATAGTAAATGAGTCAGGCTTATAAAAATGCCGGAGTAGATGTTGAGGCAGGCTACAAGGCGGTAGAATTAATGAAAGAGCACGTAAAGCGTACCAATATCCCGGGAGTGATATCTGGAATCGGCGGCTTTGGCGGATTGTTTGAAATCGGTACGGGATACAAAAACCCCGTGCTGGTATCCGGAACGGATGGAGTCGGTACAAAGCTTAAGCTTGCGTTTGTTATGGACAAGCACGATACCGTGGGTCAGGACTGTGTTGCGATGTGCGTGAATGATATTGCCTGCGGAGGAGCAAAACCGCTGTTCTTTCTTGATTACATTGCGGTGGGCAAAAATGTTCCCGAGAGGGTTGCCGATATTGTCAAGGGCGTTGCTGACGGCTGCGTTGCGGCGGGCTGTGCGTTAATCGGCGGCGA
>USLC01000128.1 GCA_900555375.1 uncultured Eubacteriales bacterium | reverse complement strand
TAAGACCCCTTGAAGACGACGAGGTAGATAGGCAGAAGGTGGAAGTGTGGTGACACATGGAGCTGAGCTGTACTAATAGGTCGAGGGCTTAACCGAAAGAGGTTAAGGTTTGGATAGAACAAAGAGAGTTATTCTTGAGAGTAAGAATACGGATGTAAGAATATTTAGTGTGCAGTTTTGAAAAAATGATTGTTAAGAGGCATATGCCTCTTTTTTTTTGCTGATAGCTGATAAATAATAAGATTATAGTTTGTGACATTTTAAATGAACTATAGAAAATACTGGTCGAAAATGTGTAATATTAATTGCTTTAAAAGACATTTTTTGATAGTTCCGCTGAAAAAATGAACAAAGTTTAGGCATAAAATTGCCGTTTTATCTGCGCTCTGCCGATTGGCTTAATTCGATTTATGTGATATACTTAAGATATTAATATTTTGAAAGGTGTTGTTTTAGATATGCTCACACTCGATAAGGTTTATCACGCGGGGTTTGTACTTAAAGAAGTGGCTCGGCGTACCGATTTGATTCACTCGACCACGCTTTGCCCGGACGCGGATTTATATCTTAAAACCGAGAATTTACAGGTCACAGGTTCGTTTAAAGTAAGAGGGGCATATTACAAGATATCTCAGCTGACCGATGAAGAAAAGGCAAAGGGTGTTATCGCCTGCTCTGCCGGAAACCACGCACAGGGGGTTGCACTTGCGGCGGCTAAAAACGGTATCAAGTCTCTTATCTGTATCCCCGATAATGCGCCTATATCCAAGGTGGAGGCAACAAAGAGCTACGGCGCGGAGGTTTGCCTTGTAAAGGGTACTTATGACGATGCGTACGAAAAGGCTGTTTCGCTTGTGGAAGAAAAGGATATGACATTTATCCACCCGTTTGACGATGAAATGGTTATCGCGGGTCAAGGAACAATCGGTCTTGAAATTTTGGATCAGCTGTCCGATGTTGACGCGGTTTTGGTTCCGGTCGGCGGCGGCGGTCTTATAAGCGGCGTTGCATTTGCCATTAAGTCGCTTCGCCCCGAGGTTAAAGTTTACGGCGTTCAGGCCGCGGGCGCTCCGTCTATGCTTAACGCACTGCGCGACAAAAAGATAGAGACGCTTGACTCGGTCAAGACAATTGCTGACGGAATAGCGGTTAAGACCCCGGGCGAGCATACATACGAATATTGCAGCAAGTATGTTGATGATATTGTTACCGTTACCGATGACGAGGTTGCAACCGCTATACTTGAGCTTATAGAAAAGCAGAAGATGACGGCAGAGGGCGCGGGAGCGGTTTCTGTTGCGGCGGCAATATTCAATAAGGTTCCGATTAAGGGCAAAAAGGTTGTATGCCTTGTATCCGGTGGAAATATTGACGTTACCATTCTGTCAAGGGTAATTGACAGAGGCCTTCAAAAGGCAGGTAGACTTGCGGAACTTGTAATCGAGCTTGTGGATAAGCCCGGACAGCTTCTCGGTGTTTCTGAGATTATTTCAAAAACGGGCGGCAACGTTATCTCGGTTAATCACGCAAGAACAGATGTTGACCTCGATATAAATTCCTGCGTTCTTCGTATCTCTATCGAAACAAGAAATCAAGAGCATCTTGATGAGATTATTGAAAAGCTTTCGGAAAACGGATATAAAATAGTAGGCAGATAATTAATATGAAAGGTGGATGTATACAATGGCAGAAGTTTTAAAAGTTCACACATCAAACGCACCTGAGGCGATAGGTCCTTATTCGCAGGCGATTGTTACCGGCGGAATGGTATATACTTCGGGTCAGATTGCAATAAATCCCGAAACGGGGAACATGGCGGAAGGCGGCATAGCGCAGCAGACCGAGCAGATAATGAAGAATCTCGGCGCGGTTTTGAAAGAAGCGGGCAGCAGCTTTGACAAGGCTGTAAAGACAACTTGCTTTCTTGCCGATATTGCGGATTTTGCGGTATTCAACGAAATATACGGAAAATATTTTACGGGCAAGCCGGCACGCTCTTGCGTTGCAGTACGCGAGCTTCCCAAGGGCGCCCTTGCCGAAGTAGAGGTTATAGCGGTAGTGTAAGCTTTTTTAAGGAGTTGGTCTGAACCAACTCCTGTTTTAATTAACATTGAAAGGAAACGTGAGAAATGGCGATAAAGAGACTTTTTGTTGAGAAAAAAAGGGGATTTGATATAGAGGCAGGTGCACTTTGCCGCGACCTTAAAGAAAACTTGGGTCTTGCGGGGCTTGAAGGGGTTCGCATTATCAACAGATATGATGTTGAAGGAATGACGGATGAGGAAATCGATTTAACGCGCGATACTGTGTTTGCCGAACCGCAGGTTGACAACATAGCCTTTGAAGATGTAGATTTAAAGGACGGCAAATATTTTGCGACAGAATATCTGCCCGGGCAGTTTGACCAGAGAGCCGACAGCGCGGCGCAGTGCGTTCAGATTATGACCGGAGGCGAAAAGCCGATTGTCCGCACGGCTAAAATAATCGTTTTGCTCGGCGATGTATCGGATTCGGATGTTGAGGCGGCGGCGAGGTATTGCATAAACCCTGTTGAGTCAAGGCGTGCATCAATGGATAAACCCGATACGCTTAATGATAAAAGCACCGAGCCGGAGAATGTTAAGGTTATAGACGGATTTACGGATATGGACGCGGACGGTCTTAAAAAGATGATTTCTGATATGGGGCTTGCGATGGATTTTGACGATATCAGCTTCTGCCGCGAATATTTTAAAAACACGGAAAAGAGAAATCCCACCGTTACAGAAATAAGAATGATAGATACATATTGGTCGGACCATTGCCGTCACACAACGTTTTCTACCATACTTGACGATGTTAAAATCGATGACGAGATAATCAAAGGTGCGTTTGACGATTATAAAAAATCACGCGAATATGTATATGCGGGCAGAAAGGCAAAAAATATCTGTCTTATGGACATCGCTACGATTGCGGTAAAAGAGCTTAAAAAGCAGGGCAGACTTTCGGCTCTTGACGAGTCGGAGGAAATTAATGCGTGCAGCATTAATGTAAAGCTTGATATGGAGGACGGAACAAAAGAAGACTGGCTTGTTATGTTCAAGAACGAGACCCACAACCACCCGACCGAGATAGAACCCTTCGGCGGTGCGGCAACTTGTCTGGGCGGCGCAATCCGCGATCCGCTTTCGGGTCGGTCTTATGTATATCAGGCTATGAGAGTTACGGGAAGCGGTGACCCGAGAAAGACGTTGGCAGAGACAATGCACGGAAAGCTTCCGCAAAGAAAAATTACCACGGGGGCGGCTCAGGGTTACAGCTCGTACGGAAACCAAATCGGACTGGCAACGGGTCTTGTAAACGAGGTATATGACGAGGGCTATGTTGCCAAGCGTATGGAAATAGGCGCGGTAATTGCGGCGGCACCCAAAGAAAATGTTATCCGCGAGGTTCCCGAACCGGGAGACGTTGTTATACTTCTCGGCGGAATGACGGGCCGCGACGGCTGCGGCGGTGCAACGGGTTCGTCCAAGGCTCATAATGACACATCGCTTGAAA
>USLC01000127.1 GCA_900555375.1 uncultured Eubacteriales bacterium | reverse complement strand
ACCCGCCGCCAAAACGGCAAAATCACGGCATTCAAAACAAAAGTTTGAAAATGCCGTTCTTCCGTGCAGACCGTAGCCGCGGCTTTTCATACTGTCGGCGGTGTCTATTGCGTTTTCAAAGCTCCACGTAATCATAACCGAAAGTATTTTAAGTCCGCCCTTTGCCTTGGCGATAAGACCTTTTTTGTATAAATCACCGTATATGCCCGCTTGCGCAGCGGACACCTCTTTTATATGCTCTTTAAATCTCGGCACAAATCTGAGAGCCATAGACAAGACAAGCGACAGCGACGGTATAATTCTGCCGAAGAGGTATATAAGTTTGTCGCTTGTCATAACCTCATTAAATGCAGAAAACCAATTTATGACCGCCGCTATCATAACTGCCGCCGCAAGCCCGTAGATGACCGATTCAAGTGTAAGGGGATTTCCGCTTGGCAGATATGCAATGATAACCGTGCCTTTATGATTAAATGCGGGATTAATCAGCGCCGATATAATTAAAACGGGCAGCATATATTTAAGGTTAAACCATACCGATTTTCTGCCGATAAGCATAATCGGATAAATAATGGCACATACAAGCGATATTATCAGGCATATCGGATTGATAAACACCATAGAAAAACCGATTACCGAGGCAAAATATACAAGATTTACAATCGGGTGAAACTTTTTAAATTCATTCATCGCGCTGACCTCCGCCGGAAGAATCCGCACCGACATCGCTGCCGAGGTCGCAGGTGTACAGCCATTCTACCTTGTCGCCTTGCTTGAGTATATACCGCGAACAGCCGTAATTGGGGCAAACGCCGTTTACTCTGTACATCCAGCCCGACAGCTCGCCGCAGTCAAATTCATAAATATTATTTATACCTTCTATATAGGCGCTGTTGTAAACGGGGGTGTTTACAAACTCAAGGTGAATTTTATTTTTCTTCATCTCGCGGACAAGGAGATTAAACACACTTTCACCCTCATAAAAGGCAACGGTTGTTTCCGCAAATATAATTCCGTCTTTAGGAATAAGCTCAAGCTTGTCCTTGTTAAGCCACGCAATATTTTTAAGTATATTGGCGCAGCTTATTGACATTGTACACGTAAGCTCTTTAACCTCTGCATCGCTGCCATCGGGCGAAGGCGCATTTTGATTATCTTCATCATTGCTCGGCTCGGCGGGCGGAGCAGTGTTTGAACCGCTTTGAACTTCGGGCGGTTCCGCCGAGACTGACGGATCGGTATTGCCCGACATTCTTTCGGCAAGAGCCATTTTTTCCTCCGCGCTTAAATGCCCGCCCGACTTAGATGAGGGTTTGTTTTCCTCGGTCGCTTCCTCGCCGGGCATTTTTACTTCTTCATCGGGATTGGATTCGGGTCGGTCCGCGTCTGCCGAATCCCCGTCATTTTCTTCTGATTTGACCGAAGAGCTGCCGCGCGGCGTCTCGCCTTGAGAGACGGCAGTATTTACATCGCGGTTTTCGGGCGGTTTTTCACCGCAAAAAAAGGCGACGGTCAGCGCCGCGGCAATTATGACTGCGGCGATAATTAAAGACTTGTATTTTTTCATAAAGGTTAACTCCTATAAAAGCGCAGAGCGGTCAAGCATATTATAAACCATTGCGGCAACCTCGCATCTGGTGATGCATTTATCGGGATTAATTTCAATATCATCGTTTGAGACGATTCCCGATTTGACGCAAAATGCGGCGGATTCCTTTGCCCAGCCGCTTATTTTAATATAGTCGGTGGACTCTGCCAGAGTGTTTTGTATTTCGTTATCGGATACTTTTACAGTCATGCCGCAAAGCGCGGCGGCTCTTGCCGTCATACACATTGCCTCTTCCTTGGTGATGGTTCCGTTTGGATTAAACTCTGTTTCCGATACGCCGTTGATTATCTTAAAGTTATACGCGGCGGAAACATAATCGGCAAACCAATCCGTATCGGATATATCCGAAAACGGGTTTTCGTACCTTCCGTCAATGCCCAAAGCGCGGTCGATGATTGCCGCAAATTCAGCCCTTGTCATTGTGCTGTCGGGGTCAAAGAGAGCGTCCGTTTTTCCGTTTATAATTCCTCTTGATGCCAGCGCCTCTGTTTCGGCGCGGTTTGCGTTATTTGCTATATCGTCAAAGGTTTTAAAGTACAAAACGGGCTGTTTCTTTACCGCCGCGTTTTTTTCGGGAAGTCCGTCGGACAAATTTTGATTCGGGTTGTCGCTGTCGGCCTTTACATCGGTCATATCATAAAGAGATTGTGCGCCTTGAGAGTATCTCTCTGCGGCGGACAGAGCACACAGAGCCTGCTCGGTTGCCATAAGATTTGCCGCGCTGCCCTTTGTATGAGAGAAGCTGCCGTCGGGGTTTTTATATGACAGAAGTGAGTCAAGAACGCTGAATCCGTTTTTGACAAAGCGTGTATCGTTTAAAGAAATGCCGAGAGAGCAAAGCGCAATTATAACCTGAGCCGAGCTTTCGGAGGATTCGTTTGAATATGCTTCAAACCCTCCGCTTTCTTTTTGGCTTTGAGAGATATACAAAAGTGCCTTGTCAACGGCAGAAGAAACGTTTGGGGTATTTTTGTATTTTGATAAAGCCTGAAGCGCCATAGCGGTTAAATCTGTATCGGCGTCCGATGAGGCAGAAAACGCCCAGCCGCCGTTCTCATGCTGAGAGCTTAGTATCGCGTCTATATACATATCGCGTGTGGCGCGGAGCTTTGCCTCTTGATTATAAGGAATTTCATAATTTCCGCTGTCAAGTGCGATAAGGGCAAAAATCGAACCGTTAACTCCTTGAAGGGTGGTCTTTTCAAAATCGCCGAGGGGATATAAAAGATTATAGCCCGAAAAACTTTCGGGGTTGATGCCGAGAGAGGTAAGAGCGAGTATCACGCGTGAATATTCGGTGTACTTTCTTTCGCTTAAAACTCCGTTTAGGGTTTTAAGCTGTTCAGCCGCGGATTTTGTATATGAATCAAAAAAGCCGTCGGCGGCACAGCCGCTTCGCGCAAGACCTATAACCGACCATTCACCGCCGATTGAGCCTATCTGCGGCGCTTTAACCGTGTTTAAAATATATTCTGCTGTTTCTGACTTTTCAAGGCTGATATCCGTGTCGGCAAAGCATACAGCGGCCGAGGATATAAGAATAATAAAGCTCAGAAAAGCGGCAGATATCTTTCCGAAACCGTTTTTTTTCATATTGACTTCCCCTTAAAATTGTTTAATAAGAATTAATTCTTATTATATCACATATTTTTTGTTTATTCAATATAAAAAATGAGTGTGTCCGATACAAAAAACGGACGGGAATACCCATCCGTTTTTGTATCGAAAATGCCTTAAGCTTTATTCAATTCCGTAAAAGCGTTTTGCATTTTTATTTGTAATGTCGCATAATTCTTCGTAGGATACGCCTTTTATTTCAGCCATCTTGCGTGCGACAAATTCAACATAGCCGCTGAAGTTCCTTTCGCCGCGGTGCGGCTCGGGTGACATATAGGGACAGTCGGTCTCTATCATCAGCCTGTCAAGAGGAACGGCGGGG
>USLC01000126.1 GCA_900555375.1 uncultured Eubacteriales bacterium | reverse complement strand
ATCATCTCTTATGTGCGGCATTGACAGCCCTCGCCCCATTTCTGCAAAGGACGGATATATCAACTTTAATATTCCTCCCGTAGGATATGTATATATAGAAGGAAAAATAAAATAATTAAAAAGGCTGTGTCCCGAAGTGAAGTGCCCCCCAAAAGCGTCTGGCTTTTGGGGGGCATATCATATTACCACAGCTCTTTTTAATTTCCTGTCTTTATGTCCGATATATATGCCTCAAAAACCGAGTCATCAACAATAAGCTGAACCTTCTGCCCTTTAAGATAAAGCGCGTCCCCAACATTTACTCCGTGTTCAAGCCTTGTTCCCTTTATCTCTGCGCCTATTACTGCACGCGCCTTACCGGGGGTTGCCTGAAGCTCTTCAACATTAATCCATTTAACCGTTCCAAGTTCCGTTCCGTTATCCGCATCCGCGCATTTATCGCCCTCCGCAACGCCGTAAAGCAACTCTGACGGCGCTTCGTCGCATACATATGAAAACTCGTAGCTGCGGTCTCCTTCGCCGCTTCCGACGGCAACCTTATAAAGCAGTGCCGCAAGGCTGAAAAGCACCAGCGCAATTAATATTAAATCTATTAAATTAAACTTCCACAAAAGTCTTTTTTCCATTATTTCCCCCTGCCATATATATTATAAACCAATTTATTCATAAATACAAGAAAAATTTTTTCGACATTCACGGTCGAATACGGTCTCATATTTTTGACTCAAAATTCATTTAATCGGATTTTATTGCTATATGTCGCAAAAGGTATATGGAAATATTTTGCATTTTATCTATATAGTGTGGTATAATATGTAAAAGAACACAATATATTTTAGATTTAAACCGAAAGGGGTATGGAAATGTTGTTAGATTATAAAACCACGGGAATAGTACGCGAAATAAACAGAAGGAATCCGAAAATTGAGGCTTCCGTTCAAAAAACAAGCTTTACAAAGTGCGGCGATGTAAAGACGGTGCCGATTGCGGACATTGCTCCCAATCCAAATCAGCCGCGCCGCGAATTTGACAAGGCGGCTCTTCAGGACCTTGCAATCTCTATTATGGAATACGGACTTATGCAGCCGATTACCATTCGGCAGACAGGGCCTTTCAATTACGAACTGATTGCCGGCGAAAGACGGCTGACCGCCTGCAAAAGCCTTGGAATGACCTACATACCGGCAATAGTTATGCGCGCCGACGACACAGACAGCGCAATACTTGCGCTTGTTGAAAATATTCAGCGTGAAAACCTTAATTATATCGAGGAAGCCGAAGCATTTTGCACTCTTATCACCGAACACGGTTTAACGCAGGAAGAGCTTGCGGACAAGCTTGGCAAAAGCCAGTCAACAATTGCAAACAAAATCAGAATACTCAGGCTTTCGCCCGAGGTGCGTAAAATTTTGCTCGAAAACTCGCTGACCGAAAGACACGCACGCGCTCTGCTCAGACTGTCTGAGGAAAGGCAGCAGCTTCGGGTGCTTAAGCTTATAGTAGACAGAGGCCTTAACGTCTCTAAAACCGAAGAGCTTGTGGACAAGCTTCTCCGCGGGCCCGAGTCCGTATTATGCCAACCGCGTAATATGCGCGTATTTAAGGATATACGAATCTTCACAAATACAATAAAACAAGCTGTTGATATGATGCGCCGCTCAGGAATAGAGGCCAAAGCAAAAAAGCAGGAAAACGATTCAAGCATCGAATATACAATTATTATTCCCAAAAACAAAGGATAGAAATTATTTGCCGCGGCTCAATATAACAAAATTTATTTTACTTCCGATAAATCAAAAGTTAAGATTTTTTTAAAATTTGGTAAAAACACTTGACAATTTTTTTATTATGAAGTACGATTATACTTAGATTTGCACCAAATCGTGATAAATTTCACATATTGTCGCGGCTAATGTTAAACGCTTTTGCCTCGGCTCGTTCAAGGTGCTTCAGGAGGGTTTGATATGAGTAAAGTTTTTATACCCGACGGGTATAAGTCATCGCTTGGAAGATATGACACACAAGCGGCAATCGAATTTATAAAAAGTACATTCGTTCGGCATTTTACAAATGCGCTTAATCTTCGCAGAGTAAGCGCTCCGCTTTTTGTCAGTGAGAGCAGCGGTCTGAATGATAATCTGAACGGTGTCGAGCGCCCGGTTTCGTTTGATATTCCGGATGCCGATAACGCGCAGGCACAAGTTGTTCACTCGCTCGCCAAATGGAAGCGTATGGCGCTTAAAAAGTACGATTTTAAGGTTGGCAAAGGTCTTTACACCGATATGAACGCCATTCGCCGCGATGAAGAGTTAAGCAACGTCCACTCTGTCTATGTTGATCAGTGGGATTGGTGCAAGGTAATTTCAAAGCAGGACCGTAATACGGACTATCTTAAACAGACCGTAAAATTAATCGCAAACGCGCTTTGTGACACTCTCGAAGAGGTTAAGGACAAATACCCGTCACTCGGTACCGAGATTTGCCGCGATGTTAAGTTTATCACAACGCAAGAGCTTGAGGATATGTATCCCGACAAAGCTCCTAAGGAGCGCGAGAATATAATTGCAAAGGAATTTAAAACCGTATTTATAATGCAAATAGGTGATTTACTTAAATCGGGCGAAAAGCACGACGGCCGCGCTCCCGATTATGATGATTGGGCATTAAACGGAGACATTATTATTTGGAACAATGTTTTAAAGTCGGCATTTGAAATTTCATCAATGGGTATCAGGGTAGACGAAAAGTCTCTTGCCGAGCAGCTAAAAAAGGCGGGCTGCGAAGAGCGCAGCGAGCTTCCCTTCCATAAGGCATTACTTGCGGGAGAGCTTCCTTTAACAATAGGCGGCGGCATTGGTCAGTCGCGTGTTTGTATGCTTTTGCTGGGCAAGGCACATATAGGCGAAGTTCAGTGCTCGCTTTGGGACAAAAAGACTCTTGAAGCGTGCGAAAAAGCCGGTGTTCAGATTTTATGAGGATGATTAAATGATTCAGGTTATATTGGTATTAAATAAAATTGAATGTTTGGATACTCTTATTTCGGAATTTATGAAAAACGGCATTTCTGGCGGAACAATTCTTGACAGTCACGGTATGGTCAGGACAGCAAGGAATTTTAATGACAATCCGCTTTTTGATATGCTGCGCGAGATGTTTGACCTTGATTCGGGCAATGCAAGCAAGGTTATCTTTATGATTGCGGAGGAATCTCAGGTGCGTACCATTTCCGAGATTGCGAACAGAGTAACGGGCGGACTTCAAAACCCCAATACCGGTATTCTTTTCTGTACACCCGTAATCTATATTGAAGGATTAAGAAAGAACAAAACCCAAGGCAAGGATGCGGAGGCGTAATAATTGCAGTATCGCAAAGATATAAAACACGGTAACAATTTATCGGCTCTGGGATTTGGCTGTATGAGATTCACCAAAAGATTCGGGACAATTGACCAGGAAAAAGCCGAGAAGGAAATGACTGCCGCCATCAACGGTGGCGTCAATTACTTTGATACAGCGTATGTATATCCCGGAAGCGAAGTATGCCTCGGTAAATTCTTAGCCAAAGGTTACAGGGACAAGGTAAATATTGCAACTAAG